>NZ_KB898906.1:0-43622 GCF_000377925.1 Thioalkalivibrio sp. AKL12 | reverse complement strand
AACACCGCCTGACCCAGCCCAGAAAGCCCCAGACGAACGGGATGGTCGAGCGCTTCAACGGGCGCATTGCCGATCTCCTGCGCACGTACCACATCGACTCCAGCGAGCAGATGCAGGACGCCCTGTACCATTACCTGTACTTGTACAACCACGCCATCCAGCAAAAGGCCCTGGGTCACCGAACGCCCGTAGCGGCCCTCAAGGCGTGGCAGCAAACCCACCCCGACTGCTTTCGAAAACGCGTTTATAACCAGCCGAGACCTGACAGCTAGGTCTTCGAACATCCTGGGCACGCTCGGCCTTTGGCCATGGCGTGCCGCACCCGCGAAGCGGGTGCCGGGGGGGGCGTAGGATGTGATGAGAGCAGCGAATCGCATCAGGGTTTCGCGCGGCGTGGGAAACGGTGCGTTTCGCTGCGCTCAACCGCACCCTACGAGGAGGTTGCGGCGGCTTGGGCCTCCAGTTGCGCCATCTCGGATTCGGTGAAGCCGGCGGCGCGGCGTGCCGCGTGCGCGAATGGTGGGCGCACGCGGCCGGGCATGTATTCGGCCAGCAGGTCGAGGAACAGCGGTTCGGGATCGAGACCGCGTGCCCGGGCCAGTTCGCGGAACCAGTGCGTACCGATCGCCACGTGCGCGACCTCCTCGCGCTGGATAATCTCCAAAAGGGCCACGGTGTCGGTGTCGCCCGCCGCTTCCAGCCGCTGGATCATGCCCGGGGTTACGTCCAGCCCGCGCGCCTCCAGTACCCGCGGCACCAGCGCCATGCGCACCATCACGTCGTGGTCGGTCGCCAGCGCCGCCTCCCACAAGCCGTTGTGGGCCGCCAGATCCCCGTAGTCCGCACCCAGCTCGAGGAGACGCGCCCGCAGCAACCGGAAGTGCCGCGCCTCCTCTGCCGCGACCTGCAGCCAGTCGCTGACAAACGGCGCCGGCATGTCGCGGAAGCGGTACACGGCATCCAGCGCCAGGTTGATCGCATTGAACTCGATGTGCGCCACCGCATGCACCAGCGCGACCCGACCGGCAGTGGTATTCAGTCCACGCCGCGGCAGCTCCTTCGGATGCACCAGCACCGGCCGCTCCGGCCGCCCCGGCACCTCCATGCGTTGCGGCGCGGGGGCATCCGTTCCCTCCAGCTCATCCGTCCACCAGGCGCGCGCCAACTCCAGCACACGCTCGCACTTGGCCTCCGGGTCGCAATCGCGCAGGGCGGCCTCGGCCGCGCGGTAGACGGCCGGGTGCGGCCGCGGTCTTTCGCTCATGGCATCCCTCTGTCGCTACGCACGGTCAGGCCCGGACGCGCACGTTCACCATCATGTCGTTGTCCTCGTGCTCCAGATTATGACAGTGGAACACGTAGAGCTGATCACCAGCGTAGTGATGGGTGAAGTCGATCGCGATGCGCACGGTCTCGCCCGGCCACAGCAGGACCGTGTCCTTCCAGCCCAGGTCCGCGACGGTCAGCCCTTGTTCGTTCACGGCCTGTTCGCGTACGAAATCCGGGCCCCCGGAGCGTGACAGCACCTGGAACGAAAAGCCATGAATATGCATCGGGTGCGGCATGCTGCGGCCCGCATTGCGGATGGTCCACACCTCCCGCGTGTTGGCATCCACCTCGATCGGCACCCGGTCAGGATCGTACGTCTCTCCGTTGATGCGCCACTGCATCGGCGCCATGTCCAGACGGATATCCCGCTGGCCGGCATCCGTCACGTCGATGGGCTCGATCCGCGACAAACGCTCGGGCACATCGGCGGTGACCGCCTCGCCCTCGCGGACCACGAATTCGAGCAATGCGAGCGGATCGCCATCGTGCATGCCGCCACCCATCATGCGACCCATGCCGCCGCCCATGCCACGCCCCATCATTCCGCCGCCCATGCCGCCACCGGCCATCGGGTCGAATTCCATGCTGTGCAGCTCGACCCGGTCGCCTCCGGCAAACGCGGCGAAGTCGACCAGGACCTCCAGGCGTTCGCCCGGCGACAGGAAGGCCTCCCGGGCCTCCCGGGGCGACTCCAGCAACCCCGCGTCGGTGCCGATGACCCGAAACGGAATGGCCTGCCCCTCCGCGCGCAGGGCCAGCCGGTAAATCCGGGCGGTGGAGCCATTCAGCAGGCGCAGGCGATGGATGCGGCGCTCCACCTCGTGCGTCGCGGCCGGCGTCATATTCACCAGCACCGCGTCGCCGAGATAGCCCATCATCCGCTGCATCGGGTTCGGCTGGTACACCAGATGGCCGAGCCGGTCGAAGCGCTTGTCCTGCAGTACCAGCGGCAGGTCGGTCGTGCCCAGCTCCAGCCCCAGCGCCTCGTTCAGCGCCTCGTTGTCGTCATCGCTCACCAGCAGGAAGCTCGCCAGCCCCTGGTGGGCCTGGCGCGCAGTCCGGTGATGGGCATGGGTGTGATACCAGTAAGTACCGCCACGGTTGGTCACTTTAAAGCGGTATTCGTACTGCTCACCGGGGTCGACCGTATGGATCGGATGTCCGTCCACCCGGCCCGGAACGTGCAGGCCATGCCAGTGGATGATCGTGCCCTCGTCGAGCTGGTTGTGCAGGGTCACGTCCAGTTCATCGCCGGTGCGCAACAAGAGGATCGGATTCTGGTAGTCATGGCCGTTCATCTGCGTCCGGTACCAGAGGAACGGGGTCTCCTCGCGCCCCGGCACCGGCAGCCACCCCTGCTCCGCGAACAGGGTGAACGGCTCGTTGGGTGCGAGGACCGCAAACGGGCCGTCCGCGCCGGGCAGAAACAGGGCGTTGTCGAAACGAGGGGCGGACACTGCATGGTTGAACAGGCTCCAACCGCCGAATGTGGTGATGACGGGAAGCGCCGCGGCCAGCCCCAGAAACTGACGTCGTTTCATCATTGCTTTTCTCCAGTACGGGATGCCGGCATGCTCCGGCGCAGCAGAATGGAATTGCCGATCACCGAGAGCGAGCTGGCGGTCATCGCGACCACCCCGATCATCGGGTGCAGCAGCCCGGCCGCGGCGATCGGGATCGCGGCGCTGTTGTAGCCCCAGGCCCAGAACAGGTTCTGCACGATCTTGCGGAAGGTCAGCCGCGACAGCTGGACGGCCTCGACGACCTTGGTCAGCTCCCCGAGCACCAGGGTCACGTCGGCCGCCTCGATCGCGACGTCGGCACCGGCCCCGATCGCAATCCCGACGTTCGCCTGCTGCAGGGCCGGGGCGTCGTTGATGCCGTCGCCGACCATTGCCACGTGCTCGCCGTACTCCTTTTGCAACTCGCGGATGGCCTCGACCTTGCCCTCCGGCAACACCCCGGCGCGCACCTCGTCGATCCCCACCTGGGCGGCCACGGCATTCGCGGTGCGCTCGTTGTCGCCAGTGACCATCACGCAGCGGATGCCGAGGGCATGCAGTTGTTCGATCGCGGCCTGCGACTCTTCCTTGAGCGTGTCGGCCACCGCGACAATGCCGGCCGCCTGGTCGCCAATGGCCACCAGCATCGCGGTCTTGCCGGCATCCTCCAGTTCCCGCAACGGCCCAAGCAGGGCCGACGGATCCAGGCCCTGCTCCTCCAGCAGGCGCTGGCTTCCCACCAGCACCCGTTCCCCGTCCAGGCGGGCCTCCACACCGCGCGCGGTGTGCGACTGGAACTGCTCGACCTCGGCGACCTCCAGTTCGCGGTCTCGCGCTCCCTGTACGATGGCGTCGGCCAGCGGGTGGGCGGAACCGGCCTCCACGGCCGCCGCGGCCCGCAGCACGCGGAACTCGTCGAAGCCCTCGGCCGGGATGACGTCGGTCAGCGCGGGCTTCCCCCGGGTGATGGTGCCGGTCTTGTCGAGCACGATCACCGCAATGTCCTTCAGGGTCTGGATCGCGGAGCCGGAGCGGATCAGCACGCCACGCTCGGCCCCCATGCCGGACCCGACCATCAGCGCGGTGGGCGTGGCCAGCCCCAGCGCACAGGGGCAGGCAATGACCAGCACGGCGATCGCCGCCAGGATCGCCAGCACCAGCGGCGGGCGTTCGGAATCGACCCAGGGCAGGAAGCCCTCGCCCCAGACCAGGATCGGCTGCAACTCCCCGGAGAACGCCAGCCAGGCCGCGAACGCGGCCAGCGCGATCACCAGCACCGCCGGCACGAAGCGCGCGGTGATGCGGTCCGCCAGTTCCTGCACCGGCACGCGCGAGCCCTGCGCCTCGTTGACCAGGCGGATTACCTGCGAAAGGAAGGTATCGGCGCCGACGCGGGTGGCGCGCACCTTCAATCGCCCCTGTTGGTTCAGGGTGGCGCCAAGCACGGTGTCGCCCTCGCCCTTGTCCACCGGGACCGACTCGCCGGTGGCAATGGACTCGTCCACGGTGCTCTCGCCCGCCACCACCTCGCCATCGGTGGGTACCTTCTCGCCCGGGCGCACGATCATCACGTCCCCCACCTGGAGCGACTTGACCGACACCTCGACCTCCTCGCCATCACGCTCGACCCGGGCGGTCTTCGCACCCAGATCCAGCAGCTTGCGAATCGCCGAGGAGGCCTCGCCCTTGGCGCGGTACTCCAGATAGCGCCCAAGCATGTGGAAGGCCATGATGGTCGCGGCCATCTCGATGAACGAGGTCATCGGATAGACGAAACCGACCAGCCCGATCAGGTAGGGCGGCAGCGAGCCCATGGAGATCAGCACGTCCATGTTCAGGTTGCCGCTCTTCAGCGAACGCCAGGCGGAACGATGCGTGGCCGCGCCCCCGGCCAGGAACACCACCGGGAAGGCCAGCAACGCGATAATCAGCAGATAGCCTGGGATCGGCTGCCAGAACATGTGCGGCATCATCAGGACCATGATCGCGATGGTCGGCACCATCGCGAACCACAAACGGTTCCAGGCCTGCTTCACGTAGGCGGCGTCGATCGCCGCGTCGTCCGCCTCGCTGGCGGCATCGTCGGTCTCCACCGCCGCCACGTCATAGCCGGCCCCCTCCACTGCCGCTCGCAGGACCTCGCCATCGGGCCCGTCCGCCGCCACCTCCACCGTCACCCGGTGGTCGGAGATGTTGGTGCGTATGGATTCGATCCCGGCGAGCTTCTCGATCGCCGCGCGCACGATGCCGGCGCAGTGATCCGAGCCCATGCCCGGCACCACCAGCCGCACCGAACCGGATCCCCCGGCCCCGCCCTCGACCTGCGCGACGTCGTAGCCGGCGCCTTCCACCGCGGCGCGCAGCCCCTGCGGGTCGACCTGGTCGGGGTCATACCCCACCGTCACCCGGTGCCGGGCGATATTGGTCCCCACCGAGGTCACCCCCGGGGTCTTTTCCAGCGCCGCGCGCACGATGCCCCCGCAGTGGTCCGACCCCATGCCGGGGACGATGACCACCGCCTCGCGGGCGGTCGCCGGCTTCGTTTCTGACGTCGTCATCGCGTGACTCCTTACCGGCCACCGAACAAATACTTGATCAACGCGGCGATCGCGAGGATCAGCAGTACCAGGACCAGAAGCCCGATCAGGCCTCCGCCCAGACCCATACCGCCCAGCCAGCCAAAACCTTGTTCATTCATCATGATGGAGTCCTCCCAAGGACTTAAATTCAACGGCGATACGCGGTTTCGCGTATCGAGGGGGCGATCCGCAATCGCCCGGGGCCGGGCGGACGCCCGGCCAGGGAGGACTCAGAGAGGGGGACGCAGATCCGGGCCCGAACGGGCGCCGGGACCCATGGCCACGGCCCCCGGAACGGGGCGGGACAGCGATGCTGTGACCGGCTTGGTCACGGAGGAAGGCAAGGCGGAGGCCCCGCAGATACCGCAAACCGCGCACGGCATCTCGCAGCCCGAGAAGTCCGCCTGAACCGCGGGGTCCAAAGGCAGGGGGTCCGAGGGCGAGGTGGCGCCTTGATCCGGACAGTGGCCCGGCGTGGCGATTGCCGCCCCGTGATCCCCATGCATCATGCCCGCACCGGCGATCGGCGCCAGCAACAGCGCGGCGGCAATCAGCAGAGTCAGCAGATGGGACAGGGCTCGCGACACGGGCAGGCCTCGAAAGAGCATTCTTTTTACAAGTCTAGCAGCGTCGCGGACCGTTCACATGAGATAGATCAAGCAGGGAAGCACAAGAACATTACAGCACCGGCGCCAGCAGGTAGGCGGCACGCGCGGCCACGCGGCGCCAGAGCGGAAGATCGTTCACGTCCTGCGGAGTCATCTCGCGGGAACGGGCAAAGTCGGCCTCGAACATGCGCGCCGTCTCGCGCGCGAAGGCCGGGTCCAGCACCAGTGCCGTGACCTCGAAGTTCAGCCGGAAGGAACGGTTGTCCAGGTTCACGGTACCCACGGCCGCGCCCATGTCGTCCACCACGAACGCCTTGCCGTGCAGGAAGCCTTCCTCGTAACGATAGATGCGCACGCCGGCGTCCAGCAGCGGCCCCAGGAAGGCGTAGGCCGCATGCGTGGTCAGCGGGTTGTCGGTGACCTCGGGAATCAGCACGCGCACGTCGACGCCGCTCAAGGCGGCCAGCTTGAGCATGCCCTGCACGCCCTCGTCGGGCACGAAGTACGGGCTGGCGATCCAGATGCGCCGGTCCGCCGCGTGGATCGCCTGCTGCATCATCAGGCTGGCGGTCTCGAATTCGTCGGCCGGACCGGAGGGCAGGATCAGCACCGGCACCCCGTCCTCCGCCATGGTCGCCGGCTTCCATTCCAGCTCCGGGACCGCCTCGGTGGCCCAGTGCCAGTCCTCAAGGAACACCGACTGCAACGCGAGGGCGGACGGCCCCGCAATGCGCAGGTGGGTGTCGCGCCAGGCACCGATTGCCGGATCGCGGCCCAGGTACTCGTCGCCCACGTTCAGCCCGCCGACCCACGCCTGTTCGCCATCGGCGACCACGATCTTGCGATGATTACGGAAGTTCAGCTGGAAGCGATTGCCGCGTCCGCGGGTGGAGTGAAAGTGCTGCACATGGACGCCCGCCTCACGCAGGGTGTCCAGGTAGCTCCCGGGCAGGCGGTAGCTCCCGATCTCGTCATACAGGAAATAGACCTCGATACCGGCCTCGGCACGCTCCACCAGCCGGCGCTGGAGTTCGCGCCCGATCGCGTCGTCACGCACGATATAGAACTGCACCAGCAGGTAGCGTTCGGCCTGCTCGATGCCGCGAAAGATGCTGTCGAAGGTCGCCTCGCCGTCCACCAGCAGCTCGACCTCGTTGCCGTGGAGAAACGGCCAGCGGGCGAGCTGCTGTACGCCATCCAGGTGCTTGCTCGGTTCCTGCGCGACGTACTGGTGCGACCACAGCTCCTCGGTCTTCGGCTGCAGCGCGCGGGCCAGGCTGGAGTCCTCGTCGCGGCGCGCCACGACATAGCCGCGAAACTCGCTGGCGCCGAACACCCAATAGGCCGGGACAGCCACATACGGCACGGTGTTGAGTGAAACGATCCAGGCCACCGCGCCCTGCGATGTGCGGGTGGACATCAGCGCATCCAGCGAGGACAGGAAGCCCAGCAGGTGGAACGCAATGACCACAGTCAGCAGGACGCGCCAGCGCGGGCGCCGCCGGCGCGGCTGCGAACGGGCCTCCCCGCTGGAAGCCGACATACCCGTCTCAGCCCAGGGCGTCGAGGCCGCGCGCCAGATCGCGCTGGATATCGGCGACGGCCTCGAGCCCGACCGCGACCCGCACCAGGGCCTCGGTAATGCCCTGGGCCTCGCGCTTCTCCGGGTCCACGCGACCGTGGGTGGTGGTGGCCGGATGGGTAATGGTGGTCTTGGCATCCCCCAGGTTCGCGGTGATCGACAGGAACTGCGTGGCGTCGATCACCGACCAGGCGGCGTCGCGTCCGCCGGCGACCTCGAAACTCAGCACCCCGCCGAAGCCGCTTTGTTGCTGCTTCGCGATCGCGTGCTGCGGGTGATCTTCGAGGCCGGGGTAATGCACGGCCGTGACCGCGGGGTGGGATTGGAGCCACTGCGCCAGATTGAGCGCGTTATCGCTATGCGCGCGCATGCGCAGGGGCAGCGTCTCCAGCCCCTTCAGGAACACCCAGGCGTTGAACGGCGACAACGTCGGACCCGCGGTGCGCAGGAAGCCGTAGACCTCCTTGCCCACCCGCTCGGCGTCGCCCACCACGGCACCGCCGAGGCAGCGGCCCTGGCCGTCAAGGAACTTGGTCGCCGAGTGGATAATGATATCGGCGCCCAGATCCAGCGGGCGCTGCAGGATCGGCGTGCAGAAGCAGTTGTCCACCGCGAGCAGCACGTCGTGGCGATGGGCGATGTCGGCCAGCGCACGGATGTCCACCACCTCGCCCAGCGGGTTGGATGGCGTCTCGCAGAAGTACAGCCGCGTGTTCGACTGCGTCGCCTGTTCCCAGGCCTCGAGGTTCGACAGCTCGACGTAGGTCACCTCGACGCCGAAACGCGCCAGGTAGTTGTTGAACAGCACGGTGGTGGTCCCGAACACCGAGCGCGAACAGACCACGTGATCGCCCGCCTTCAGCAGGCCCATCATGGTCGCCAGGATCGCGGACATCCCGGAGGCGGTCGCCACGCAAGCCTCGCCGCCTTCCAGCGCGGCCAGGCGGTCCTGGAAGGTGCGCACGGTGGGGTTGGTGAAGCGCGAATAGATATTGCCCGGGACCTCGCCACCGAAGCGCGCGGCGGCCTCCGCGGCCGAGCCGAACACGAAGCTCGAGGTCGGGAAGATCGCCTCGGAGTGCTCGCCCTCGGGCGTGCGCTGGTAGCCATAGCGGATGGCGACGGTCTGCGGGTCGTATTCGCTGGGATCGAAATCGGTCATTGGGGTCTCTCGGGCCACGGATTGCTGACCGGACAGTGTACCCGGCGTTTTCGTCAGTTTCCGGGCTGCAGCCGGTCCGCCACGCGCGTGAGCACGTCGTAGCTGATGGTGCCCGCCGCGCGGGCGACCCGCTCCACCGGCAGGCCCTCGCCCCACAACGTCGCCATGGCACCGACCTGCACCTCCGGCAACCCGGACAGGTCCACCGCCAGCATGTCCATGGAGACACGCCCGATCAACGGGCAGAGCCGGTCCTGCACAAGGATCGGCGTGCCCGACGGGGCATGCCGCGGGTAGCCATCGGCATATCCCATTGCCACGATCCCGGCACGGCCCGGAGCGGCGGCGGTCCAGGTCGCGCCATAGCCCACCGTACTGCCAGGCTCGAGAGGCTGGGTGGCGATGATCGGGGCGCGCACGGTCATCGCCGGGCGCAGATCACCGTCCGGACCCTCCGGGAGATGCTCGACGGGGACCGAGGCCGGATGCGCGCCGTAGAGCATGATGCCGGGGCGTGCCCAGTAGTCGCCGGGCGCCGCCGACGCCCCGCCCTTGCCCCAGCCGGCGAACAGGGCCGCCGAATTGGCCACGCTACGGAGCCCCGGAAAAGCGGAAACCGTCGCGCCGAATTGTTCCAGCTGGCAAGCATTCTGCGGATGCCCGGGCTCGTCGGCGCACGCCAGGTGCGTCATCCAGTGCAGGCCACCGCACCCGTGTCCGGCGGCCTGCAAACGCGTGGCGACGCGCTTTGCCACCTGCGGCGCGAAACCCAGGCGATTCATGCCGGTGTTGAGTTTGACCCAGACCACGGGAAGCACCACGCCAGCGGCGTCGAGATGGTCAAGCTGCGTCGCGTCGTGCAGCACGGGCTGCAGGTCGAACTCGGTACAGGCACGCGCTTCGGAGACTTCGCGCGGGCCCTGCAACACGAGGAGTGGGCCGCCGAAGCCGGCAGCGCGCAAGGCGCGGGCCTCGCCGATCTGAGAGACCGCCAAACCATCGCTCGTCTGTGCAAGGGCCTCGGCCGCCCACAGCAGACCATGGCCGTAGCCCTCGGCCTTGATGACCGACCACATCGGAACGCCCGGCGCCAAGCGGCGCGCCACACCCAGGTTGTGTCGGAGCGCCTCGGGATGGAGCTGGATGCTGGCCGCGCGTCTCACGTCGTGCCTAGTGGCCGATCTCGCCGTAGACGTCGGGGGCGTAGTTCTCGAAACGGGTGAACTGCCCGTGGAAGGTCAGGCGCACGGTCCCGATGGGACCATTACGCTGCTTGGCAATAATGATCTCCGCCGTGCCCTTGTCGGGCGACTCGTCGTTGTAGACCTCGTCGCGATAAACGAAGGCGATGATGTCCGCATCCTGTTCAATGGCCCCGGACTCGCGCAGGTCGGACATCACCGGGCGTTTGTTCGGACGCTGTTCCAGCGAACGGTTGAGCTGCGACAACGCGATCATCGGCACACTCAGCTCCTTCGCCAGGGCCTTCAAGCCACGCGAGATATCCGAGATCTCGTTGGCGCGATTCTCGCTGCTGCCGGGGGATTGCATCAGCTGCAGGTAGTCGACCACGATCAGGCCCAGGCCCTTGTGTTCGCGCATCAACCGCCGGGTCCGTGCTCGCAGCTCGGTGGGCGAGAGCGCCGGCGTATCGTCGATGTACAGCGGGGCCTCGGACAGCATCTGCACCGCGCTGGTCAGGCGCGGCCAGTCGCCATCCTCCAAGCGTCCGGAGCGCAGTTTCTGCTGGTTGATCCGCCCCATCGAGGACAGCAGGCGAATGGCCAGCTGCTCACCCGGCATCTCCATGGAGAAAATCGCGACCGGCTCGGAGTTCTTCATCGCCACATACTCGGCAATGTTCATCGCGAACGAGGTCTTCCCCATCGAAGGCCGCCCGGCCACGATCACCAGATCGCCCGGATTCAGCCCCGAGGTCAGGGCATCCAGATCCTGGTAACCGGTGGCAATCCCGGTGATCGGATTCTGGCTTTCGTAGAGATACTCGATCTGGTCCACCGCCGCCGTCAGCAGTGGCTTCATCCCGCGAAAGCCCTGAGCCCCGCGCGCACCCTGCTCGGCGATGCGGAAGACCTTCTGCTCCGCCACGTCCAGCAGCTCCTTGGAACCGCGGCCGTCCGGGGTATAGGCGGAATCGGCAATCTCGGTACCTACCGAGATCAGCGAACGCAGGATAGAGCGCTCGCGGACGATATCCGCATAGGCCACGATGTTGGCCGCACTCGGCGTCTCGGCGGCCAGCCGTCCGAGATAGGCCATGCCCCCGGCCGATTCCAGCTCGGTCGTGCGATCCAGCTGCTCCGACACGGTGACCATGTCGAACGGGGCATTACGATCCGCCAACGCGGACACCGCCCGGAAGATCAGGCGGTGATCATGGCGGTAGAAGTCGTCTGCAGTGATGCGGTCCGCCACCCGGTCCCAGGCAGCGTTATCCAGCATCAGCCCTCCGAGGACCGCCTGCTCGGCCTCCTCGGAATGCGGGGGGACCCGCGGGTTCGGGATCATGGGCGAGTTCATGCGACGAACCCGCCCATGTGCCGGGTATCAGCGACCCGGTGGGGCCACCCTCCCGACATCCGGCGGATCACTCTTCGCCGATCACGACGACGCGGATGTCGACGTCCACGTCCGAGTGCAGGTGCAGGCCGATCTCGAATTCACCGGTGGTGCGCAGCGGACCTTCCGGCATGCGCACTTCGCGCTTTTCGACTTCGGTACCCTTGGCGGTCAGCGCGTCGGCGATGTCCGCCGGGCCGATGGAGCCGAACAGCTTGCCTTCGCCACCGGACTTCGCGGTGATCTCGAGCACGGTTGCGTCCAGCTTTTCCTTGCGGGCCTCGGCCGCAGCCAGGGCCTCGGCCGCCGCCTTTTCCAGTTCGGCGCGACGCGCCTCGAATTCGGCGATGTTCTCGGCGGTGGCAAACTTGGCCTTGCCCTGCGGCAGCAGGAAGTTGCGCGCAAAGCCCGGACGCACGTTGACGCGGTCGCCCAGGGTGCCCAGGTTATCGATCTTTTCCAGCAGAATGACTTCCATCTTTGGTATTCCTGTAACGTTTGATCAGCCCCCGAAGGGGCGCATTCTACACCGGTCTCGGACCGGTCTCACGGATTGTTGTCACTGTCCTGCCCGCCCTGCGCGGAACCGGGGCCCAGTCGCGAGCGGATATCCGCCCAGGCGTCGATCACCCCGATGGTGGCCAGCAGCAGAAACATCTGCGGCATGGCCAGGGCCAGGAGCACGTACATCCCCACCAGCCAGAAACTGCTCATCCCCTGCCGGAAGGTCAGCGCGTGCATCAGCGCGATCCCCTGCAGGAAGAACAGCACCGCCAGGATGAACGCCAACTCGGTGGCCACCGGGACCGGGCCCAGATGACCGATACCGGCCAGCAGCAGCGTGACGGCACTCAGCATCCGCCCGAACTGCAGGCCCCGGAACTCCTCGCCGAACGCCCCCGGGTTGTACAGCAGTGCCTGCCAGTAGCGACCCAGCAGCACGGCCAGCGTCAAGCTCAGCAGCAGGATCCCGGCCAAGAGCCCGGTCAGGTACGGCGCCGCGCGGCGCAGCCCCGCCTCCAACTCCTGTGGCCCGGTGTCGCTGCCCTCGACCAGAGGCCCCAGCAGGGCCATGCCCGCCTCGGCCCAGGTGGACTCGAGATCCGGCACCAGCAGGTGCACGGCCAGCACGCCGACCCCGGCGACCGCGGCGGCGACCTGCAGCGTCATGCGCCACGAGATCGTGCGCCGCAGCAGCTCGGCGAGCAGCGCCACTGGCGCCCACTGCACCACCCCGGCAACCACCCCCGCGAACAGCGGGGCCTCCGGGATCAGGACAAACATCGCCACCCCGAGCACCACTGCGGACAGCACCATCACCAGGAGTGCCTGGCGCAGGCCGATGCGCAGCCCCACGAGGGCGATCAGCGCACTGCTGAGCAGCGCCACCGGAGGCAGGAACAGGCCCGCCACGCCAAAGGCGGAAACCGCGCCTACGGCGCGGCTCCGGCTTTTCATCGCAAATTCGGCCAGTACGCGCATGGCGACGGCCCCGGCGAACCGGTGCGGGACTTAGTGGTTATCGCTGTACGGCAGCAGGGCCAGGAAGCGCGCACGCTTCACCGCCGTGGCCAGCTGGCGCTGATACTTCGCGCTGGTGCCAGTGACACGGCTGGGCACGATCTTGCCAGTCTCGGTCACAAAACCCTTCAACAGATTCAGGTCCTTGTAATCGATGTACTCGATGCCTTCGGCGGTGAACTTGCAATACTTGCGGCGACGCGGAAAACGGGCCATGTCAGATCTCCTTCAATGATTCGGTCAACGAACGGGCGGGCGGGATTTACTCGGCGGAAGCCGAGTCGTCGGAGGCGCCTTCGCCACCCTCGTCGTCACGCTCGCGGCGACGGCCCTTGCCACTCTCCTCTTCCTGGCCCTTGGCCAGCGGGGAGATCTCGGTCACGGCCTCTTCCATGCGCATTGCCAGGTGGCGCAGCACGGCATCGTTGAACCGGAAGGCACTGGCGAGCTCTTCCATCGCCTCTTCCGAGGCCTCGATGTTCATGAGCACGTAGTGGGCCTTCACCAGCTTCTGGATCGGGTAGGCCAGCTGACGGCGGCCCCAGTCTTCCAGGCGGTGGATCTTGCCTTCATGACCTTCGACCAGACCCTTGTAGCGCTCGATCATCGCCGGGACCTGCTCGCTCTGGTCCGGGTGGACCAGGAATACAACTTCGTAATGACGCATCGGGAACTCCTTGCGGGTATCAGCCTCCCGTCAAATGCGGTGAGGCAAGGGTTCGACCCAGCGGACGCAGCCGCAGGGCAGAAAGGCGCGACACGATAACCGAAGCGGGCGCCAACAACAAGCAGGGAGCCGGCGAAACAGGGGTTTGCACCGCCCATGGGAAGGCTACCAGCTACGCAGAACCAGCCGGCGGACCTTCGCGGCGCTGACGGACCGCCTCGAACAGGGTGACGCCGGTGGCGACGGAGACGTTGAGGCTTTCTACCGCGCCCTGCATCGGCAGGGCCGCGAGGTGGTCACAGGCCTCCCGGGTCAGACGCCGCAGGCCCTCGCCCTCGGCCCCCATGACGATCGCGGTCGGCGGGCGCAGGTCCAGGTCATAGAGGCTCTCACCCCCCTCCCCGGCCAGGCCTACGGTCCACATCCCGGCATCCTTCAGGGCTGCCAGCGTCCGCGCGAGATTGCCGACCGTCACCACCGGCACGGTCTCGGCGGCCCCGGACGCCACCTTGATGGCGGCGGGGGTCAATGCGGCGCTGTGATGGCGCGGCATGACCACCGCCCCGGCCCCGGCCGCATCCGCGGTCCGCAGGCAGGCCCCGAGATTGTGCGGGTCGGTCACCCCATCGAGCACCAGCAGCAGATCCAGGCCATCGCGCACCCGGGTGATCAGGGCCTTTTCGTCCAGCAGCGGGCGCGGCGTGCAGTGCACGACCACACCCTGGTTCTGGAACCCCGGAAGCTGTTGATCGAGCCGCTCGCGGCCTACCCGCTCGATCGAGATACCCCGCGACTGCGCCAGCGCTCGCAGGCGCTCCAGGGCGGGTTCGATGGGGTCGGGCGCCAGCTGCAGTCGCTTGACCCGCTCCGGGGCCCGCTGCAACACGGCGGCCACTGCGTGGATGCCACCAAAGGTCTCGGCGCGGCTACCCTTGCCCCCCTTGCTCATCGCGGACCTCCGCCACGGCGATCCCGCCACGGGTCAACGCCCCGGCGGACACCGTCTGAGCAGCCCCCGAGCAAGCGAGGGAACAGACGCGGGTTCACCCGGCGCCTCAGGACGAGGACGGACGTCGACGACGGCTGCGGCCACGTCCGGACCCAGAGGATTCCTTGGCCTTGGCCGGGCGATCCGCACTCGGCTCGACAATGGTATTTCCGTCCTTGTCGGCCTCGGGGCGCGGCGGCGGAACCGCCTCGTTGCCCGGTTCCGGGGCATCGCTGTTGCCTTCATCCGGCGCGTTCCGCGGGCGGCGTGCGTTGCCCCGGCCACGTCCGCTGCCCCGGGTCCGTTCATTCCCCGGGCTTGCTTCATTCCCCGGGCTTGCTTCATTCCCCGGGCTTGCTTCATTCCCCGGGCTTGCTTCATTCCCTGGGCTCGCCTCATTCCCCGGGCTTGCTTCATTCCCTGGGCTCGGCTCTTTCTCCGAGCTCGGTTCTTTCGCCGGGCTCGGCTCGGCAGCAGGGCTCGTGTCGCCACCGGCGGCCCCACGGCGGCGGCCACCACGACGGCGGCGCTTCTTCTTCGGCGCCGGGGCATCATCGTCGGCCGCGGGCGCCTCCGGCCCGGCTGCTGTGGGTTTTGCCTCAGGCTCGGGCGCTGCTGCGGTTGGTTCGGCGGCGGCCTCGACCGGCGCCGCATCGGCATCCTTGCGGCGCTTGCTACGACGGCTGCGCTTTTTCGGCGGCGGAGCGGCGGGACTCGGCTGGCCCGCTTCCTGGGCCAGGGCCAGATCGATCTTGCGATCATCCAGGCTCACCCGGGCCACCTGCACCTGGAGCTCGTCGCCGATACGGAACACCCGGCCACCGCGTTCGCCGGTCAGGCTGTGGCGTGCCGGGTCAAAGTGGTAGAAGTCGTTGTCGAGGCTGGTCACGTGCACCAGGCCCTCGATGTAGACGTCCTTGATCTCCACGAACAGACCGAACCCGGTGACTCCGGAGACCACGCCGGGGAAGGTCTCGCCGACCTTGTCCTGCATGTACTCGGCCTTCAGCCAGGCCACCGCGTCGCGGGTCGCGTCGTCGGCGCGTCGCTCGGCCATCGAGCAATGCTCACCCAACTGCTCCATGTCGCCATGCGAGTACGGAAAGGCCTTGCCACTGCCCTTGCGCAGCACATGGCGAATACCGCGATGCACCAGCAGGTCCGGATAGCGGCGGATCGGCGAGGTGAAGTGCGCGTAGTCGTCCAGCGCCAGACCAAAGTGGCCATCGAGCTCCGGGGCATACACGGCCTGGCTCAGCGAACGCAGCAGCACGGTCTGGATCAGCTGCTGGTCGGTGCGCTGGCGCGCTGCCTTCAGGACTTCGGTGTAGTCGGCGGGGCTCGGCTCGTCACCACCGCCCAGGCTCAGACCCGCGCCATTGAGGAAGTCGCGCAGGTCATCGATCTTGTCCGACGGCGGCTGATCATGGATGCGGTACAGCGCCGGCACCTTGTGCTTCTTGAGGAAGCGCGCGGCGGCCACGTTGGCCATGATCATGCACTCCTCGACCAGGCGATGCGCATCATTGCGCACCGTCGGCACGATCTTCTCGATCTTGCGGTCCTCGCCAAAGACGATCTTGGTCTCGGTGGTGTCGAAATCGATCGCGCCCCGGCGATTGCGCGCCGCGTGCAGGGCCTTGAAGGCCTGGTGCAGGGTCTCCAGGTTCGGCATCACATGCGCGTTCTGCTCACGTTGCGCCGCGTCGCCGTCGAGCATCGCGGCCACGTCCTCGTAGATCAGGCGGGCGTGCGAACGGATCAGTCCCTCGTGGAAGCGATAGCTCTTCAGCGCCCCGCGCGCACCGATCTCCATCTCGCAGATCATGCTCAAACGATCCACGTTCGGATTCAGCGAGCACAGACCGTTGGACAGGGCCTCCGGCAACATCGGGATCACGTTGTTCGGGAAGTACACCGAGGTGCCGCGCGTGCGCGCCTCGCGATCCAGCGCGGCGTCACGCTGGACGTAGTGCGACACGTCGGCGATCGCAACCCACAGCCGCCAGCCCTTGCCTTCCGGCTCGCAGTACAGGGCGTCGTCGAAGTCGCGGGCGTCGTCGCCATCGATGGTGACAAACGGCTTCTCGCGCAGGTCCAGGCGATCCTTCTTGTCCGCCTCGGCCACCTCGGCGCCCAGCTCGTCGGCCGCCGCGGTGACCTCGTCCGGCCACTCGTGCGGCAGGGCGTGGGCACGGATCGCGATGTCGATCTCCATGCCCGGTGCCATGTGCTCGCCCAGCACTTCCTGCACGTCCCCACGCAGGCGCGCCGTGCGCGAAGCGGATTCACGGATGCGCACGACCACGATCTGGTCGTCCTCCGCCTCGCCCAGGCCGTCCGGCGGCACCAGGATGTCGTGGGTGATGCGCTTGTTGTCCGGGGTCAGGATGCCGACACCGTCCTCGATCTTCAGGCGCCCGACCACCTGGGTGGTGTTGTGCTCCAGGACCTCGACAATCCCGCCCTCGCGGCGGCCGCGACGATCAACGCCCATGACCCGGGCCAGAACCCGGTCGCCATGAAATACCCCGCGCATCTGCTTCGGCGACAGGAACAGGTCGTCATCCTGCTCGTCCGGCACCAGAAAACCAAAACCATCCGGGTGACCGATCACGCGCCCACGGATCAGGTCTTCCTGGTTGACCGGCAGATAGGCACCGCGACGGTTGCAAAGGGCCTGCCCATCGCGCTCCATCGCCTTCAGGCGGCGGCGCAGGGCCTCGAGGCGATCGTCGTCGTCGATCTTCAGACGTTCCGCGATCTCGTCGTAGGACAACGGATTGTCGGCTTCCTGCAGAAGCCCGAGGATGAACTCGCGACTGGGGATGGGGTTGTCGTATTTCTGCGCCTCGCGCTCGAAATTGGGATCGGCGGGGGTCTTGCGACGTTGTCTTGGCATTCAGTGAACTCTGTGGATGTTGCAATGGGCAGCCCCTCGCCGGGAATCCGGCTGGGCGCGCAAAGCGCCCATTATGAGGCATGCGGAATTTTGTTGCGCAGGGGACGCGTTTGCGCGCCCCCTGCCGACCACACCGGAGGGAAACATTCCCGCTCCGGGGCGTTGACAGCCCCCCAGCCGCGCTCTATATTGCGCGCTCCTGAAGCGCAGGACACACGGTTTCCTCATTGTGTGTCGTCCCTCGTGCCGAGGTGGCGGAATTGGTAGACGCGCTAGCTTCAGGTGCTAGTGGGGGTAACCCCGTGGAGGTTCAAGTCCTCTCCTCGGCACCATTTTTCAGCTGTATTCGAATCCCTGTTATACGCGAAGCGACACCCGTGAGGGTGGCGGATTTTCTGCGTGGCGAATCCCGCCTGCTCCACCACTCGGCGCGCCGGAGCCCGCACGGTGGTGCGCGCCCCGACGTGCCCAGAGAGACACGCAATCAGCTGTCGAACGGGTCGCGCAACACCAGGGTCTCGTCACGATCGGGCCCCGTGGAGACCATGTCGACCGGCACCCCGACCACCTCGCTCAGGCGCTCCAGATAGGCGCGGGCATTAGCCGGCAACTGGTCATACTCGCGGATCCCGACCGTGGATTCCGTCCACCCCGGCATCTCCTCGTAGATCGGCGTGCAGGCCGCATAGGCCTCGGCGCCGGACGGCGGCGCCTCGCGGGTCTCGCCATCGCAGTTGTAGCCCACGCAGATCTGCACGTTCTCCAGGCCGTCCAGCACATCCAGCTTGGTCATGCACAATCCGCTGATGCTGTTCACCTTGACGGCCCGCTTCAGCGCGACGGCATCGAACCAGCCGCAGCGCCGTGCGCGCCCCGTGGTGGAACCGAACTCATTGCCCTGCCGCGCCAGGTGTTCACCCATGTTGTCGAACAGCTCGGTCGGGAACGGTCCGGCGCCCACCCGGGTCGTGTAGGCCTTGGTGATCCCCAGCACGTAGTCGAGGTCGCGCGGCCCCACACCCGACCCGGTGGACGCACCACCCGCGGTGGTATTCGACGAGGTCACGAACGGATAGGTGCCGTGGTCGATGTCCAGCAGCGTGCCCTGGGCCCCCTCGAACATGACGTCCTTGCCCTGCTCGCGCAGCTTGTGCAGGCGGCCCGCCACGTCGGTGACCATCGGCTGCAGGCGCTCGGCGTGCGCCAGGCACTGCTCCAAGACCTCTTGCTGGTCGATGGTCGGGGCCTTGAAGTAATGCTTCAGCGCGAAGTTGTGATAGTCCATCACCTCGCCCAGCTTGGCCGCCAGGCGTTCGCGGTGGAACAGATCGTCCAGGCGCAGGCCCCGGCGCGCAACCTTGTCCTCGTAGGCAGGACCAATGCCGCGCCCGGTGGTCCCGATCGCGGCCTTGCCACGGGCCTTTTCGCGCGCCAGGTCGAGGGCCACATGGTAGGGGAGGATCAGCTGGCAGGCATCCGACAGGCGCAGACGGTCCGCCACCGGCACACCCTTGGCCTCCAGTTCTTCCATCTCGGTGATCAGAGCCTCGGGCGAGAGCACCACGCCATTGCCGATCATGCATTCCACGCCCTCCCGCAGGATGCCCGACGGGATCAGGTGGAGCACGGTCTTCTCACCATCGATCACCAGGGTATGCCCGGCATTGTGTCCGCCCTGGAAGCGCACGACGGCCGCGGCATCCTCGGTCAGACGATCGACAATCTTGCCCTTGCCCTCGTCACCCCACTGGCTGCCCAGTACGACTACAAAACGTCCCATCGCCATCAATGCTCCACTACTGTCCATTCCCCGGCGCGCTGCTCGAGCCGCGCGCCCCCGGGTACTTCGTTGTCCTGGCCTTCCAGCTCGCGCACTACGCGCACGCCACGGGCACGGAGATCCGCAATGGCCGCTTCCAGCGCCACATCGCCGGTGGCCGGTGCCAGTACCGTCTGACGAGGCGTCATCGGCGCCCCGGCCTCGCGGCGCACGAAGGCGCGCAAATCGGTGCTGAAACCGGTGGCCGCCCGTGCGCGGCCGAAGACGCGACCGATCTCGTTATAACGGCCACCGCGCGCGATCGCCTGGCCGGACCCGGGCACGAAGGCCGCGAACACCAGACCGGTGTGATAGGCATAGCCGCGCAGCTCGGCCAGGTCCAGGTGCAGGTCCAGGCCCGGCTCGCTCGCCTCAAGCCGTGCGACCACTGCCTGCAGGTGATCCAGCGCCACCGCCACCTCGGCGGGTGCACCGGCCAGGGCGCGACGGGCAGCGTCGAGTACCGTGGCATCGCCATTCAGATCCACCAGGGAGCGCAGCCGCGCACAGGCCGCCGGATCCATGCCGCCGGCCTCCCAGGCCGCGAGGGTCTGTTCGATCTCGGGCACGCTCTTGCGCTGGAGTTGATCGAAAAATTCCTGCTCCTGGCTCGCGTCCAGACCCGCATCCTGCGCCAGGGCGCGATAGATCCCGACGTGGCCAAGATCCATGCTAGGACGCTCCACTCCGCAGGCAGCCAGGGTCGCCAGCATCAAGCGGATAATCTCGAGATCACTATCGATCCCGTCATGACCAAACAGCTCGGCCCCGGCCTGGAGCGGACTGCGTGAACCCGACCATTCATCTGCCCGGGTACGCAGCGCACTGCCCACGTAACAAAGCCGATTCGGGCCCTGGACACGCAGACGGTGAGCATCGATCCGCGCCACTTGCGGGGTCAGGTCGGCGCGCACGCCCATCATGCGGCCCGTGAGCTGATCCGTCAGCTTGAAGGTCTGCAAATCCAATGCGTGCCCGGCACCCGTCAACAGGGACTCCAGATACTCCGCCAGCGGCGGCATCACCAGGTCATAGCCCCAGGTGTCGAACTGGTCCAGCACGCGCCGGCGGAGGTCCTCCAGACGGCGCGCAGCATCCGGAAGGGCCTCCTCCAGCCCGTCCGGCAGCAACCAGCGGTTGATATCGGTCATCTCGTCCCTGCTCTTGTGCTGTGATCCGCCACGCCCGAGTGGCGGCCCGGCAAAAATCGGGCCCGGAATCTTCCGGGCCCGTTGCAAACGGCCACCTTCGAGGCGGCCACGGCGGACCGCCTCCGCCCCTCCTTTACCGGGTCGGCAACGGCGCCGGGCGTTCGCCACCGGGGGCGTTGAAGAACTGGAAGAACTCGGAGTTCGGTTCCAGGATGAAGGTGCTGTTCTCGCCACTCATGCTATTGCGGTAGGCAATCAGGCTTCGATAGAAGCGGAAGAACTCCTGATCCTCGCCAAACGACCGGCCGAGGGTCTCGGTGGCGATCGCATCACCGGCACCGCGGATCTCTTCCGAGTCCCGATAGGCGTTCGCCAGGATGACCGTGCGTTCACGGTCGGCGCGCGAGCGGATGCGCTCGGCCTCTTCCTGACCACGGGCGCGGAAGTCCTGGGCGACCCGCTGACGTTCGGCGCGCATGCGCTCGTACACCGACTCGGACACCTCTTCCGGCAGGTCCATGCGGCGGATGCGGACATCAACCAGGTCGATCCCCAGCTCCTGCGCGGTCTCCAACGCAGTCTGGCGCACCGCACCCATGATCGTCAGGCGTTCGCCAGCGACCACGTCCTGCAACTCGAAGCGCGCAAACTCGTTACGCATCCCGTCGCGCAGGATCTGGGCCAGGCGCTCCTCGGCCAGACGCTCGTCACCACGGGTGGCACGGTAGAACTGGCCGACATCGTCGATCCGCCACTTGGCGTAGAAGTCGACAATGATGTTCTTCGCCTCGGAGGTCAGGAACCGGTCCGGCGGGATATTCAGCGTCATGATCCGGGCGTCGAACTTCTCGACGTTCTGGATCAGCGGGAACTTGAAGTGCAGCCCAGGGGCCGGGTCGACCTCCCGGATCTCCCCGAGGGCGAACTTGATCACGCGGTCACGCTCGTCGACGGTGTAGGTCGACAGCGCGACCACGATCCCGAGCACGACTACGGCAATACCGACGATGCGTAACATTAGCGAACCTCCCGCGAACGCTGGGCGGCCGGGCTGCGATCGCCCAGTCGGTTCGTGCCCGTGCCACTGTTGCCGAACGTGCTGCGACTGGTATCCAGCGGCCGCGGTGTTGGCGTGTCACCGGAATTAGTGGTGGAGCGCTGCCCCTGGAACAGTTGATCCAGCGGCAGCATCATCAGGTTGTTACTGCTGCCAACATCCAGCATGACCTTGCGGGAATCCTGCAGCACGGCCTCGACGGCCTCGAGATACAGACGGTCGCGAGTCACATCCGGCGCCTGCTGGTATTCGGCCAGCAACTGATCGAAGCGCGAGGCGTCACCCTCGGCGCGCGCGATCACCTGGTCCCGGTAACCCTCGGCCTCCTCGATGATACGGGCGGCCTGACCGCGTGCCCGCGGAATCACACCGTTGGCGTAGGCCTCGGCCTCGTTGCGGAAACGCACCTCGTCCTCGCGGGCACGAATCGCGTCGGCAAAGGCCTCCTGCACCGGCTCCGGCGGCTGCGCCTGCTGCATGGACACGGCCGTCACGATAATGCCCGCGCCATAGGAATCGAGGTTTTCCTGCATCACCACTCGCGAGGAGGATGCGATCTCGCCACGCCCCTCGCCGAGAATGAAGTCCAGGTTGTTCTTGCCGATACGCTCGCGGATCGCCGACTCCATCACCTGGTTCACGGTGGTGTCGGGGTCGCGCACGTTGAACAGGTAGTCGACCAGATCGAGGACGCGGTACTGCACCGCGATGTCGACATCAATGATGTTCTCGTCACCGGTCACGATCAGGGCACGGTGGGAGAGCGTACGCACGTTGTCGACATTCTCGATCTCGACGCGCTCGATCGGGTACGGCAGGTGCCAGCCCGGCCCCGGATTCTTCACTTGCTGGAATTCGCCGAAACGCAGCACGACGCCGCGCTCGCCTTCCGAGATGATATGAAATCCGGAGGCCAGCCAGACAACCACGGCAATGATCAGGCCGAGGCTGACCAGGGCCTGCGTGCCGCGGCCCATGCCGCCGCTTCCGGAACCGCCGGAGCCGCCACTGCCGCCCCCGCCGAAGATGCCGTTCAGCTGACGCGACAGCTTGCGCATCATTTCTTCGAGATCGGGCGGCTGGTTACCGCCTCCGCCGCCACCGCTACCGCGCTGGCCGCCACCACCCCCACTCCAGGGGTCGCGGTTGTTGTTTCCCGGTTCGTTCCAGGGCATGGAGTGGACTCCGTCGCTCGCTCAGGGCTGCGCCCGACGCGGAATCCATGGAGACCGGCGGGCATAAGGGGTCACATTCTAGGGAGGCGCCTCCGGGCGGGCAACCACGCCCGGAGGGAAATGGGGGTTACTCGGGGCGCATACCGGCCGGCTCGGCCTCAATCACGACAAACGCCTGGGCGTAATCGCGCTCGTCGCTGATGCTGAGATGGATGGTCCCGGCGCCCAGACGCTCGGCCGTGGCGCGGGCACGCCCCTCCAGCACGAACTCCGGCCGACCACGGGCATCATGGGTCACGCCGGCCTCGGCCAGTGCCATATCCGCCCCGATACCGCAGCCGAGCGCCTTGGACAGGGCCTCCTTGGCGGCGAAGCGCCGGGCGAGAAAACCGGCCGGGTGTTCGGGCGGCAGGTCCACGCGCTCCAGCGGGTGCAGGATACGTTCCGCCAGGCGCGCACCGTGGCGCTCCCACATGCCCTGCATGCGCGCGACCTGCACCAGATCGGTGCCGATGCCCAGGATCATCCGGCGCTCAAACCGGGTACTGACCGGGCGGCAGACCCTGGCGCGCGGCATCCATCAGGCCGCGCATATGGCTGACCGCCTCGGGCAGGCCGGTGAACAGGGCCCGGGCCACGATCGAATGCCCAATGTTCAGCTCGTGAAACACCGGGTTGGCAGCAATCGGCCGCACGTTGTCATAGTCCAGCCCGTGCCCCGCGTTGATGACCAGCCCCATGGCCCGGCCGGCCGCAGCGGCCTCGTTGATCCCGCCCAGGAGCCGCTCGCGCTCGGCGACATCGCGGGCATTCGCATAGGCGCCGGTGTGCAGCTCTACCACCGGGGCGCCGATAGCCACGGCGGCCTCCAGCTGGCGCGCATCCGGCTCCACGAACAGCGAGACCTCGATCCCGGCGGCGGTCAGCGGCGCAACAAACGCGCGCAAACGCTCCAGCTGGCCCAAGGCATCCAGGCCGCCCTCGGTGGTCAGCTCCTCGCGCTTCTCCGGCACGATACAACAGGCCTCCGGGAGCAGCTTCAGGGCGATCGCCTGCATCCCCTCGGTGGCTGCCATCTCCAGGTTCATCGGGACCTTCAGCCGCGGCTTGATCCCGAATACGTCGTCATCCTGAATGTGGCGCCGGTCCTCGCGCAGATGCAGGGTGATCGAATCCGCACCGCTGGCCTCGGCCAGGCGCACGGCCTGCATCAGGTCCGGGTACGGCGTATGCCGCGCCTGGCGGATGGTGGCGATATGGTCGAGATTGACCCCGAGCTTCAGCGGAGCAGGATGCGACATGATGCGATGCCCTTGTATGGCTGCGGTCCGGGCCACTACAGCAGACCCCGGGTCCGCAGCGGCCGCCCGGCCAGATGGGTGTCGATCAGCCGACGCATGAAGTCGCGGCTGACGCGGGCCTGATTATCCGGCACGTCGCAGGCGCTGGCCAGCGCCTGCAGCGCGACACCGGGGATCGCCTCGCTGCGACCGGCGGCCACACGCTCGACCCCCGCCTCCGGGTCGTAGCGGTACCAGGCATCGGGGTCCAGCTCGGCCGGGTCCACGTGTTCGAGCCCGGAATCGAGTGGTGCGAGCAGGGCCCATTCCGCGCGGCGCAGGACCGTATCGGCGCGCTCGCGGGCGGCCAGCCGGGCATAAGCGGATAACAGCGCCGGGAGGGCCTCCGGGATCGGTGCGTCGCGTGGGTACAGGCGCAGGATCAGCTCGTTCAGGTACAGCCCGCAGACCAGGGCCCGCCCGGTCAGCGGGAAGACCCGCTGCTGCTCGGCCACATTCAGCGTCGGCAGCTCACCGCGCCCACGCCAGGCGAGATCCAGCAGCACGAAGGGCTGCACCGATCCGGCCTTGCCGCGCACCACTGCCGACAGGCGCCCGGCCTCGGCGGTGAGCAGGTCGAGCACCCGGCTGTTCTCGCGTAGCGGGCGGGCGTGCAGGACCACCCCCTGGGTGAGCCCGGCGGTCGCGCTCACCGCGATTCTTCGATCCCGAGGTCACGCAGGGCGCGCGGGTTGCGGGTCCAGTCGGCCTCGACACGCACGGTCAGGCGCAGCATCACCTTGCGCTCCAGCAGCGCCTCCAACTGGACGCGTGCGGCCTGGCCGATGCGCTTGAGTCGCTGCCCGCCCTTGCCGATCACGATGCCCTTCTGGCTGTCGCGCTCGACCAGGATCACGGCATCAATGTGAGTGGTGCGCGGCTCGTCCGCCCATTCCTCCACGCGTACCGCCACCGAGTACGGGACTTCCTGCCCGAGATGCTCCAGCATGGACTCGCGGATCATCTCTTCGGCACGGAAGCGCTGCGGGCGATCCGAGAGCTGATCCGGGTCGTACAGGAACGGCCCCTCCGGGATATGCGCCCGAATCTCCGCGATCAGACCGTCCAGGTTGGATCCGGTCTTCGCCGAAAGCGGTACCACGCCGACATAGCCGAAGGCCGCGGCGCGGGCCTCGATGAACGGCAGGAGTTCTTCCTTCTCCCGACACTGGTCCACCTTGTTGATCACCAGGAGTGCCGGACGCCCGGAATGACGGATGGTCTCCTCGATGCGCTCGTCGCCGGGGCCGAACTCTCCAGCCTCGACGATGAAGCAGACCAGATCGGCATCCGCCAGCGCCTGGCTGGCCGTGCGATTGAGGACCCGGTTCACCAGCTGGGTACGCTCGGTATCGATCCCCGGGGTATCCATCAGTACGACCTGGTCCTGCCCCTCGGTCACGATGCCGAGGATGCGATTGCGCGTGGTATGCGGCCGGCGGGTCGTCGCCGCCAGCTTCTCCCCAACCAGGCGGTTCATCAGCGTGGTCTTGCCCACGTTCGGTCGGCCAATCAGCGCGACCAGTCCGCAGTGCGTGGTGGCGGGTTCGGGGACTACGGTTTCACTCATTGTTCCTGTACCTGTTGCAGGCGTTTCAGGGCCGCCTCGGCCGCGGCCTGTTCGGCGCGACGGCGCGAGGAGCCCTGGCCACGTTGGCCCCAGCCCTGGGTGGGCAGGTGGACCGCCACGGTGAACTGGCGCTTGTGATCGGGGCCGACCACCTCCAGCACCTCGTAGACCGGCAGATCCGCATTGCGGCCCTGCAGTTGTTCCTGCAGCCGGGTCTTGGGGTCCTTCAGCGATTCGGCCGACGGGAGATCGTTCAGGCGCTCGACATACAGCGCCAGGGTAAAGTCGCGCGCGGCCTCCATCCCGGCCTCGCGGTAGGTCACCCCGATCAGGGCCTCCACCGCATCGGCCAGGATGGAGTCGCGGCGCTGGCCGCCACTCTTGCGTTCGCCCTGCCCCAGGTTCAGCGTGCCCTCGAGGCCGGTCTCCCGAGCCAGATCCGCCAGCGACTCGCGATTGACCAGGGCCGCACGCAGGCGGGTGAGATCCCCTTCCGGGGCGTCCGGGAGCTTCTCGTACAGGGCGTCGGCGATCACCAGCCCAAGGACGGCGTCACCCAGGAACTCCAGGCGCTCATTATTGCGCCCGCCGGCGCTGCGGTGGGTCAACGCCTGGTCAATCCCGTCGCCGTCGCGCACGGCCGCGGGCAGCAGACTGCGAAAATCCCGGCTCACGAACCCACCCGACAAAGCATGCAAGGAACCGACGCTGACCCCATCAGGGGGCCAGCGTCTCGCTGTTCGAGAAGCGCGCCACCACGTCCACATTGCCGAGGAATTCCCGGCGCACCTCGTACTGCAGATGCAGCTGGCGGCTGGCGCCATTCTCGGTCACGCTGAAGTCCTCCTCGCCGATCCCGTCGTATACGGAATTGATCTGGAAGCGGCGGTTGATCTCGCGCCACAGTTCGCGTTCGCTCTTCTCTGCCGCGCCGGCCTGAGTGGCGACGTCCTGCATGATCGAGCGCACGGTGAGGAACTGGGTGTACTGCGTGCCCATCTTGATCACGAAGGTACCGACCAGCAGCGCCAGGAAGATCAGCGCGAGAATGGTGATCGCGCCCGCGCCCTGCATCGAGTGTCTGGAATGTTGCATGAAAACCCCGTCCCTGTTTGCCCGCCCCCGCGGGGCTACTAGCGAATCGCCTGGCCGATCCGGGAAAAGTCCCGATGGCCTTCATTGTAATCCCAATGCAGCCAGATGAAGAGCGCACGCCCAACCAGATGCTCCTCGGCGACAAAACCCCAGGACCGGCTGTCGTTGGAATTATCGCGGTTGTCACCGACCATGAAGTAGTGCCCGTCGGGCACGGTGACCGATCCATCCAGGCTGGCCTGCTGCTCGCGCATCAGGGTGTTATATGTGCGCCCGTCCAGGGTCTCCTCGAAGATCGAGGCACCCGACATCACCTGCCCCGAGCCCTCGCCTTCGAAGGTCCCGACGCGCTCGGCCGACTGCGGCTCCCCATTCACGTACAGGACGCGGTCGCGGAACGCGATGGTGTCGCCCGGCAGGCCGATCACACGCTTGATGTAGTCCTCGGCCGGGTTGCGCGGGTACTTGAACACCACCACCTCGCCCCGCTCCGGTTCCCCGGTGTCGAGAATCTTGGTACGCGTCACCGGCAGACGAATGCCGTAGGAAAACTTGCTGACCATGATGAAGTCGCCCACCAGCAGGGTGGGCATCATCGAACCCGAGGGGATGCGAAAGGGTTCGGCCACGAACGAGCGCAGGATCAGCACGATCAGCAGGACCGGGAAGAACGAGCGCGAGTAATCGACGAACCAGGGCATTTCGCGCTGGCGCTCGGGGCTCCGACGCCGCCGCAGGATCACCCAGCCCAGCCAGATCAGGCCGGTCACGGCGGTTGCCAGCACCAGGATCAGTTCGAGATTTGCCATGCCGTGTCCTCTGTTCCCGGTCCGCCGGGGATCGCCCTGCGACCCGTCCGGGCCGCAGGCCTGGTTGTTACTTCTTGTCGTCGTCTACCGACAGCACCGCGAGGAAGGCTTCCTGCGGGACATCCACCCGGCCGATCGACTTCATGCGTTTCTTGCCGGCCTTCTGCTTTTCCAGCAGCTTGCGCTTGCGCGAGACATCCCCGCCGTAGCACTTGGCCAGCACGTTCTTGCGCATCGCCTTGACCGTGGAGCGCGCGATGATCTTCGACCCGATCGCCGCCTGGATCGCCACCTCGTACATCTGACGCGGGATGATCTTCGCCATACGTTCGATGATCTGGCGCCCGCGCGACTCGGCGTGGTCGCGATGCACGATTGCCGACAGCGCATCCACCCGGTCGCCGTTGATCAGGATATCCACACGTACCAGCGGCGCCGCCTCGAACCGCAGCGGCTGATAGTCGAACGACGCATAGCCACGGGTCGCGGACTTCAACCGATCGAAGAAGTCCAGCATCACCTCGGACATCGGCAACTCGTAGGCCAACTGCACCTGGCGCCCCAGGTACTGCATCTTGGTCTGCGACCCACGCTTTTCCACGCACAGCGTGATCACCGCGCCGACATACTCCTGCGGGACCAGGATATTGGCCTCGATGATCGGCTCGCGGATCTCGCCGATCTCGTTGTTCGGGGGCAGCTCCGAGGGGTTGTGCACCATGACCACCTCGCCGTCGCTTCTTTCCACCTCGTAGACCACGGTGGGCGCGGTGGTGATCAGGTCGAGGTCGTATTCACGTTCCAGGCGCTCCTGCACGATCTCCATGTGTAGCATGCCGAGGAAGCCGCAGCGAAAGCCGAAGCCCAGCGCCTGCGAGGTTTCCGGCTCGAAGGACAGCGCGGCATCGTTCAGGCGCAACTTGTCCAGGGCATCGCGCAGGTCGTTGAAGTCCTCTGCACTGACCGGGAACAGCCCGGCAAAGACCCGCGGCTGAACCTCCTGGAAGCCCGGAACGGGTTCGGAGGCCGGGTTGTTGAAGTCCGTGAAGGTATCCCCGACCTTGGCCCCGGAGATGTCCTTGATGGTCGCGATCAGATAGCCGACATCGCCGACCTCCAGGGTCGCGCGATCCACCGGCTTGGGCGTGAACACCCCCACCCGGCTGACCTCGTGGGCACGCCCGACCGACATCGCCTTGATCTTCTGCCCGGCGCGGAAGCGTCCGGCCTTCACCCGCACCAGCGCGACCACGCCCAGGTAGTTGTCGTACCAGGAATCGATCACCAGCGCCTTGGGTGCAGCCTCGGAATCGCCCTCCGGCGGCGGGATACGACGCACGATCTCTTCCAGCAGTTCGGCCATCCCCTCGCCGGTCTTCGCGGAGACTCGCAGGGCGTCGGTGGCCTCGATACCGATCACATCCTCGATCTCGGCCGCCACCCGATCCGGCTCGGCGGCCGGCAGGTCGATCTTGTTCAGGACCGGCACGACCTCCAGGCCCTGGTCGAGCGCGGTGTAGCAGTTCGCGACGCTTTGCGCCTCCACCCCCTGCGACGCATCGACCACCAGCAGGGCGCCTTCGCAGGCGAACAGCGAGCGCGACACCTCGTAGGAGAAATCCACGTGTCCCGGGGTGTCGATGAGGTTCAGCTGGTAGCGCTGACCATCCTGGGCGTCATAGAACAGCGACACGCTCTGCGCCTTGATGGTGATTCCGCGCTCGCGCTCCAGATCCATCGAGTCCAGCACCTGCTCCGACATCTCGCGCTCGGTCAGGCCGTTGCAACCCTGGATCAGGCGGTCCGCCAGCGTGGACTTGCCATGGTCGATGTGCGCGATGATGGAGAAATTGCGGGTAAGGCGGGTTTCGGTCATGCAGGGGCCAGTAGGTCCAGCAGTGCCTTTCGGTCGAGGAAATGGCAGCAGAGAATGTCGTCGTCGACCGCGAGCACCGGGACCTTGACGTTGAAACGCGCCTGCAGGTCCGGGTGCTCGTCGATGTCGACGACCGTAAGCGCGAAAGTATAACGGCTTTTGAGGGCCATGATCTCGGCCAGCATGTCATGGCAGAGACCGCAGCTCTCGCGATGATAAAGGGTCAGTTCGGTCATCCAGAAACGATTGGGAGGGCTGCCGAACCCGCCGGCAGCCCTCCCGTTCTCCATTGCTGCCCCGCAGCACCCGCGCCGTTGGACCCGCGCGAGCGCAGCACGAGGCGGTTTCAGTCCCGCGGAACGCGCAGGGCGATATAGGTCGGATTGCCGCCACGGTACACCAGCACCGGCACCGTGCGCCGCTCACCCACCTCTTCGATCTGCTTCTCCAGGGTCTCCACCGAGTCGACCGCATGGCCGCCAAACTGGACGATCACGTCGCCGGAGCGCACCCCGGCCGAGCGCGCCGGATTGTCGGTGACGTCCCGGACCACCAGGCCGCCATCGACGTCCAGCTCTGCGGCACGCTCGGCATCCAGCGGCTCCAGGACCATCCCCAACAGGCTTTGCGGCTCGGTTCGCTCCGGGGCCTCACGCTGCGGCCCGCCGCGCTGGGCGGAGATATCCTCCGGCAGACGCTCGATCTCGACGATGATGGTACGAGTCTCGTCACCACGGCGCACCTCGACCTCGGCCTCGGCGCCCACCGGCGTGCGCCCGACAATCGGCGGCAGTGCGGACGAGTTCGGCACCTCGATGCCGTTGAACGACAGGATTACGTCCCCGGTTTCAAAGCCGGCCTTCTGCGCCGGACTGTCCGGCTGCACGCGCGAGACCAGCGCCCCGGCCGGCTTGTCCATGCCGAAGGAGTCGGCCAGCTCGCGGGTCACTTCCTGGATCAGCACACCCAGCCAGCCACGCGTCACCTCGCCGTGCTCGCGCAACTGCTGTACCACGTCGCCCACCATCTCGATGGGCACGGCAAAGGACAGCCCCATGAAACCGCCGGTCCGGCTGTAGATCTGCGCGTTGACGCCAATCACCTCGCCATCCAGGTTCAGCAGCGGCCCGCCGGAGTTGCCCGGGTTGATAGCCACATCGGTCTGAATGAACGGCACGTAATTCTCGCTCGGGAGGCTGCGCCCCTTGGCACTGACGATGCCGGCGGTCACCGAGTGGTCGAAGCCGAACGGTGAACCGATCGCCAGCACCCATTCGCCAACCTTCAGATCGGACGAGGAGCCCAGTTTCAGAGTGGGCAGGTTCTCGGCGTCAATCTTGAGCAGGGCCACATCACTCTGCGGGTCCTTGCCAACGATCTCGGCGTCGAACACGCGCCGGTCGGACAGGTGCACGACAACCTCCGAGGCGCCCTCCACCACATGGTTGGCGGTGATGATGTAGCCATCTTCGGTATAGATGAACCCGGAACCCAGCGAGTTGCGCTCGAAGCGCTCCGGCCCGCGCGGGCCTTCGCCCCCGGGGCCCCCAAAGAAACGTTCGAACAGGTCCTCGAAGGGCGAGCCCTCGAAGTCCGGCATCTGACTGCGATGCGGGTTCTCGCGCTCGCGGGTGGTCGCGATATTCACCACCGCCGGGCTGTGCTCCTCCGCCAGCAGCACGAAGTCCGGCAGCATGCGCGCCGAGGCCGGCAGCGACAGGGCGACAAAGGTCAGGGCCACCAGTGCCCATTGCATCGGTTTCATCATCATCCAGCCCGCATTGGGAAGTCGTAGGTTCATGGCTCTAGAAAGCCGGCCCGGCCACAAGTTCCCGACGACCGGCGCGAAGATTCAGGGCCGGGGCGCAGCCATGGGTGCCGCAGCGCGGTGGGTTCCCGTGGCCGGATGGCGCTCCAGCAGCACCGGCGCCAGATCCGGGGCGCGCCGGCGCAGCCAGGCGCGCACGCCGAGCAGCCCGCCCGCGAACCCCAGGGCCCCGGCCAGCAAATGAAAGCCCTCCCCGAGGCCGGGCACGACCAGCATCAGCAGTGCCGGCGCCGCCACCAGGCCGGCGAGCGGCAACAGGTACATCGCCAGGGCCCCCGAAACCAGCGCCTGATCGCGAATACCCAGGGTCACGGTATCTCCCGGCTGCAGCGAGCCGGGATGGCCGATGGACACCTCCACTGCCTTGCGGCCCAGCACCTCGGACAGGACGCCGCTGCCGCAGCCCGTCCGGGCCGAACAACTGCCGCAGGTCGAACGACGCTCGATACGCACACGCGCCGCGTAGCCCTCCACCGAGAGCACGGTTCCCTGTTCGCGGATCCATTCACTCATGCTTGCGGGCCCATGTGGCGATTCAATTGCCGGGGTGATGCACCACGGCGTCCAGCACGCCCCGCACCGTCGCCTGCGGGACATCGCCCACCGCAGTGACCTGGTGCCCCGCGATCGAACGCGCGGCCCCGTGCGTGGCCCCGGCACGTGTCGTGCCCTCGAACATCTGCTCGCCGCTGGCCTTCTCGATATAGACCGAGACCGAGGCCAGACCGTCGCTCAACACGAAATGACGCAGGCTGGCCTGGTCGTCTCCGACACGGCGTTCGGACGCGGCAATCGCGGAAAAGCCATCCGGCAGGTTGGCAAAGCTCCAGCCGTCCATGCCGGTCTGCTCGTCCCAGTCGGGCTTCTTGTGCCCATGGTCGGCTCGCACCTCGACATGCTCGGCGTCCTCGCGGGTCGCCTCGAGGGCGGTTTCCGCGACCTCGTCAAGATGCTCAAGATCGGTAAAGGCCAGGCGCTCAAGCAGCGCCCCGTGACCGTCGTACAGTTCGCTGAGCAAGGGGAGCGCGGTCGCGGTGTGCAGGCAGTAGCGATGGCTGTAACGCAGCATATCGCGGGCACGCGCTAGGATCATGCGGCACTCGAGTCCGGCGACTCGGTCCACGCCCATGTCTTCCAGGGCGTAGTGATCGTGATGCTCGAGCAGGAAGACCGGCGCTCCGGCCGGCCAGTGCGGGGCCCCTCCACCACCTTCGCCGGCTGCGGCCCGGGCTCCCTTCAACGCGCTCAGACGGTCGACCGACCGCAGGATCTCGCGGTGGCTTCCGGTCAGGGTTTCCAGGCGCTCGCGGTAGCCACCGTTCTCGGCGGCGTGCACCACACGAATGGCGTCCAGTCGGTCATCCCGCTGGAGCACGAAAGTTCCCTGGTAACTCTCCGAATGCAGGCTACTGGTCATCCGCTGCAGCCAGTCTGCCGGGGATTGATCCCCGGCCAGAACCGGCAACGGAACACAGCAAAGTGCAGTGGCGGCAACCAGGACGAACGGCAGGCCGCGGCGCATCACGCGTTACTCGTCACTCACCGAGTAACGAACCCGGCCCAGGGCGGTAGAACCCGGCCCGGTCAGTTCCGCGTGATTTTCGAGGTAGCGGGCAAAACGTGGGTCCAGCGACTCGCGTCCGGCGGCCGGGGCCTCGACGTCGGAGGTACTGGCCCGCTGCACGCCATCGGCGACCTGTGCCGGGGTACGGGTCTCGCTGGCGACCGGAGCGGCCTCCTGCGTGCCCGTGTCGGGCCCCAGCATCTGCATTCCGACCAGGGTCACCATCGCGACCGCGGCGGCCACGCCAGTGCCCGCAACCGGCTTCAGCCAGCGCGGCTGCGCCGGCTTGTGGGCAGCCGACAGCGGCGCCTCGTCAGCCAGGGCCGCATGGACACCGTCCATGAAGTTCGCGGGGGCCGTGCGGCGCATCCCGCCGCGCAGACTATCGCCGATCAGGTGATAGCGTTCCCACTGGCCGCGGTCCTCTTCGGACTTGACCAGTTCATCCATCAGGCGACGCGTCTCGAAGTCATCCGTTTCTCCGTCCACCAGGGCCGAAAGACGTTCATTCTTTGAGACTTGCTCTGTCATGGCGCTACTCGTTCAGTTGTTGTCTAACAAAGGACGCAAGGTCCGGTCGATGGCCTCGCGGGCCCGGAAGATGCGCGACCGGACCGTGCCGATCGGGCATCCCATCGTCTGCGCGATTTCCTCGTAACTCAGTCCCTCGATCTCGCGCAGTGTGATGGCCATCCGAAGGTCGTCGGGCAGTTCCTCGATAGTGCGACGCACCGCCCCTTCAATCTCTTCGGACAACAGCTCCCCCTCCGGGGTTGCACTGTCCTTCAGGGCGGAGTCACCGCCCATCTGTTCCGCGTCCTGCGCATCGATTTCGGCCTCGGGCCGCCGCCGTCCCTGGGAGACAAGGTGATTCTTGGCCGTGTTGATGGCGATGCGGTAGAGCCACGTATAGAACGCACTCTCGCCACGAAAGTTCGCCAGCCCCTTGTAGGCCTTAATAAAGGCCTCCTGAGACACGTCCAGGGCCGCTGCATGGTCATGGACATAACGCCCAACCAGGTTGACGATCTTGTGCTGGTACTTCAGCACCAGGACGTCGAAGGCCGCCTTGTCGCCCTTCTGAACTCGCTTGACCAGGGCCTCGTCGGAAGCCTTCTCGCTCATGCGGGGACTCCCGCCAACACGCCAGTCTCCGGTATTCTATGTTGCATGGACCGCCTGACTCGCATTAAGTTCGCTTTGCGCACAACACTGTTGCGCAAGGGCCACAATTCGCTCTGGCAACAAGCGCAGCACGTTACCTGACCCATGGGGACAGTACAACAACCGCGCCTGGCGGACGTCCTCGTGATCGGAAGCGGCGCGGCGGGGCTCTCCGCAGCCCTGCATCTGGCCCCGCACCGTCGCGTCACCGTGATCAGCAAGGGCCCGGTGGACGAGGGTTCTACCCGCTATGCCCAGGGCGGGATCTCGGCAGTCCTCGACCGCACCGACTCCTTCGATGCCCACATTCAGGACACCCTGGACGCGGGCGCGGGCCTGTGTGACCCGGACGCCGTGCGCCGCACCGTGGCGGCGGGCCCCGAGGCGATCCACTGGCTACTCAACCTCGGCGTGCCGTTCACCCGCGAGCCGCTCGAGGGCCGCAGCCGGCTGCACCTGACCCGCGAGGGCGGGCACAGCGCCCGGCGCGTCGCGCACGCCGCCGATGCCACCGGGCGAGCCATCGAAGAAGCCCTGGTGCGCAGCGCCTCGGGCCAGGGCAGCATCGAGGTGTTCGAACGCCACGTGGCCGTGGACCTGATCACCCAGCCGGTGGACGGCACCCGCCGCGTGGTTGGCGCCTACGTGCAGGACGCCAAGACCCGCGAGGTGGAGACCATCCTCGCCCCGACCGTGATCCTCGCCACCGGCGGCGCCAGCAAGGTCTACCTCTATAGCTCCAATCCGGACGGCTCCACCGGCGACGGCATCGCGATGGCCTGGCGCGCCGGCTGCCGCATCGCCAACATGGAATTCATGCAATTCCACCCGACCTGCCTGTTCCATCCGCGGGCCAAGTCGTTCCTGATCTCCGAGGCGGTCCGCGGCGAGGGTGGTGTCCTGCTCCTGCCGAACGGCGAACGCTTCATGCCGCGCTTCGACGAGCGCGCCGAACTGGCCCCGCGCGACATCGTCGCCCGTGCCGTCGACCACGAGATGAAGCGCCTCGGCATCGACCACGTGAACCTCGACATCAGCCACAAGCCGGCCGAGTTCATCCGCGAACACTTCCCCACCATTCACGAGCGCTGTCTGGAATACGGTTTCGACATGACCCGCGAGCCGCTGCCGGTGGTGCCGGCCGCGCACTACACCTGCGGCGGCGTGATGGTGAATCACTTCGGCCAGACCGACCTGCCGGGGCTGTACGCCGCCGGCGAGGCCTCCTACACAGGCCTTCACGGCGCGAACCGCATGGCCAGCAACTCGCTCCTGGAGTGCCTGGTGTATGCCCGTGCCGCGGCCGACCACATCCTGTCGCAGACCGATCTGCCCACCCCCGAGAAGCTCCCCGTGCCGCCGGCCTGGGACGAGTCCCGAGTGACCGAGTCACAGGAAGAGGTGGTGGTCGCCCACGACTGGGACGAGCTGCGCCGGCTGATGTGGGATTACGTCGGGATCGTGCGCGCACGCGAACGCCTGCACCGCGCCGAGCGGCGCATCCGCATCCTGCAGGAAGAGATCCACGAGTATTACAGCCACTTCCGCATCTCCCCCGACCTACTGGAACTGCGCAACCTGGCCATGGTCGCCGAGATCATCGTGAAGAGTGCCCTGTCGCGCAAGGAAAGCCGCGGGCTGCACTTCATCCGCGACTACCCGGACACCGACCCGGCCCTGGACGGCCAGCCGACCATCCTCGCCCCCGAAAACGCCCTGCGCCCGGGCGACACCCGCCGGCCGTAATCCTTCTGGGTTCGAGCACCGCGCCTGCCTTTCCTCCCGTCATTGCGAGGAGCGCAGCGACGAAGCACAAAAGCAGCGAAGCTGCGTTGAATGGCCGCAGGCCGGCCCGAAGGGCGAGCGGAGCGAGTAATCCCCCCACGCTGGCAAAGCGCTGGGATCAGGTGGCCGAGCACATCGATTGCCACGTCGCCTACGGCGACTCGCAATGACGGGTTCAGCTAGACACGCGGCGCGTTACCACCACTTCTCGTATTTCAGCTGCGCCTCGGGGATGCCCCATTCCGCCAGCAGGGTGGCCATGTCCTCGATGAACTCGCGCGAACCACAGAAGTAGAACAGCGCATCGCGCGGCAGATCGAGCGACTCCAGCAGCCGATGACTGATACGTCCGGTATGGCCCAGCCAGTCCTCGGCCTCGCGGGTCACGGTCAGGCTGACGTCGATATTCGGCGCCTTGGCCATCGACTCCAGCTCCTGCGGGAACAGCACCTCGTCCTGGTGCGCCACGCTGTACACCAGATGCGCATAGACCTCGGGCATGTCGGCGTGGATCGCGCGCAGGATGCCGAACAGCGGCGTCACGCCGATGCCGGCCCCCAGCAGCACGACATTCCTTGCCATGCCGGGCTCGAAGAAGAAACTGCCCTGTCCCGGCGTGATGTACACGGTGTCGCCTTCCTGCGCGACCGCGTGCAGGTGATGCGTCGCGTGGTGGTGGTCAGCGTACTTGATAGCCAGTTGCAAACGGCCATCCGCGCGCGGCGCGGACACGACCGAATAACCACCGACGAAGGGCTTGCCCTCGGGTTGCGGGATCACCAGATCCAGCCACTGGCCGGCCTTGCTGGTAAAGCGCTGCGGGTCCGCGGCCAGGGTGAACACCTTGATCAACGGGGTGACCTGCTCGATCGTCTCGATCCGGGCCGGCAGAAAGTGGTCGGGCAGTTCGACGGCGTCGCTCATCTCGGGTCCTTGGTCTCGGATTCGTCGTAAGGCTGGCGCTCGCGGCGCCGCGCCTCCTGATAAAGGGTCTCCTGGGCCGCGAAGTCCAGCGCCCCCAGGGTCTCGCCGCCCGCGGCGGCCAGGGCCTCCATATGCCGGAAGCGGGCCTCGAACTTGCGCGTACTTCCGCGCAGCGCCCCCTCCGGATCCACACCCAGGTGGCGCGCCCAGTTACTGACGGCAAACAGCACGTCGCCGACCTCCTCGGCGATGCGCGCCTCGGCCTCGCCCTGATCCACGGCCTCCTGCACCTCGGCCAGCTCCTCGTGGATCTTGGCGACCACCGGCGCCGGATCGTCCCAGTCAAAACCGAGCCGGGCGGCGCGGCGCTGGCTCTTCACCGCCCGCGACAGGGCCGGCAGAGCCAGCGGGATGTCGTCCATGGCGCTGGTCTGGGCGCGATCGGCACGCTCCCGGGCCTTGTCCGCCTCCCAGGCCGCCTCGCGCTCCGCATCCGAGGCATGCTCGACATCGGCAAACACGTGCGGATGCCGGCGCACCAGCTTGTCGCCGATCGCGCGCGCTACATCATCCAGATCGAAACGCCCGGCCTCCTCGGCGATGCGCGCCTGGAATACCACCTGGAACAGCAGGTCCCCCAGCTCGTCGCGCAGCTCGCGGGTGTCCGCCGCCGCGCCCTGGTCGCGCGCGATCACGTCGGCCAGTTCATAGGCCTCCTCCAGGGTGAACGGGACGATAGTCCCGGCCGTCTGCGCCCGATCCCAGGCACAGCCGGATTCGGGATCACGCAGCCGCGCCATGATCGCCCGCAGGCGGTCCAGCGGACCCAGCACGTCAAAGGGTGTGTGTTCGGTCATCGCGGGAGTGTACGGGGTCCGGCAGGCGGTAAAAACCGCCCACCGGATGAACATTCGGAACCGGTGGCTCCTGGCGGAGCCACCGGAAGGGGTCGAACTAGCCCTGCTGATCAGTCTCGCAGAGGCGCCTCTTCTCGTCCGGCAGGTTGTCGGGGCAGATCCCGCAACCCTCGTTGCCCGGCAGGGCCCAGTCGATCTTCTTCGGGTACGGCAGGTCCATCTCGTCCATGATCTTCACGAACTCCGCCTCCGGCTTGCCCTTGCCCAGGCGCGGGTTGCGCATCTTCTCCTGGCCGATGGTGGTGATCTGGCGCTCTTCGTAATCGTGCGCGGGATACACCAGGGTCTCGTCCGGCAGGGTGAAGAACTTGTCGTGGATCGAGTGATAGAGCGTCTTGGCATCCCCCGACTGGAAATCGGTGCGGCCACAGGCCTCGATCAGCAGGGCGTCGCCGGAGAACAGCATTTTCAGGCCCACGTGATCCATCAGGTAGGCGTGGTGCGCATCCGTGTGTCCCGGGGTATAGAGCGGGTTGACCACCAGGTTGCCCACCTGGAAGGGCTCGCCCTCGCGCAGGCCGAAATCGCGACACGGCAGTTCGTCCATCGCCGGCCCGCCCAGCTTGCAGCCGGTCTTTTCGCGCAGCATCCGGGCGCCGGTGATGTGGTCGGCGTGGATATGGGTCTCGATGACGTAATCGAGGCTCAGGCCCATCTCCTGCAGCACGCGCATGTCGCGGTCGACGGTTTCGATGACCGGGTCGATCAATGCGGTCTTACCGGTATCCGGGCAGCTCAGAAGATAGGTATAGGTGGACGACTCGTCCTCGAACAGTTGCTTGAAGATCATTGCGATTGCCTCCATGGCCCGGCGGGCCGAACGTTAGTGACCTGATGCTAGCGCAGCCAACCCGGAACAACCCAAACCAGCCCGACAATCCATGCAGGTGTTTTCCTACGAACCCGTGCTGCGGGAACGAGTTCCCCGCGTGGGGGAACTTCTGTCAGGCCCATCGCCCGGCTATCATCCGCGGCTGACCAATACGCACCAATCAGGGGACTCATCATGGATGCCAATCAAGTGGCCGAACTCATTCGCGCCGGCCTGCCGTCGGCCGAGAAGGTCGAGGTTACCGGAGGCGAGGGCAAGTTCGAGGCCCTGGTCGTCAGCCCACAGTTTGCTGGCATGAACGCGGTCAAGAAACATCAGACCGTCTACGCCACCGTACGCGAGCAGATCGACTCCGGCGAACTCCACGCCCTGTCCATCCGCGCCTTCACCCCCGAGGATGCCCCGAGCGCCTGAGGCGTTCAGCGCGCGTGCCGATGCTGTCGCCCAAGGGTCGCGAGGAGATCGAACGCCTGCTGGAGGGCGGCCTGGTACACGACTGGGGCGAGGCCGAGACCACCCTGCGCAACGTCACGCGCATGCTGCTGACCACCCGCCCCGACCTCCTGCGCCTGTATTTCACTCCCGAGGCCTGGGAGCAGATTACCGCCTGGCCGCAGAAGAAGGCCGCCAACGCGATCATCGCGGCGTTGCGCACCGGCGTGGTGGACACCCTGGGGCGGCCCGCCATCGCCAACCGCGAGCAGGCGCGGTTCTATTTGCTGTGCTTTCAGGACGACCTCACCGAGCGGGTCGACGCCTGGTGCCGCGAGCGCCCCGAGGAATGCCCACGGCGCAGCCGCAAGCGCACCACGGCCCTGCCCGACGACTCCGACACATGAACAACCCCGCGATCCAGACCTGTGGCGACCCGGCCCTGCAGGACGCGCTCGTGACCCTGTTCGCCCGCTACGGCCTGCGCCTGGTCGCGCACCCGGCCCAGGCGCCGCTGCCCGGCAGCTGGTGGGGCGAACCCGAGGCCGGGATCGTCGGCCATGACGTGCATGTGCGCCCCGACACCCCCATCCACTCGGCCCTGCATGAGGCCGGACATGTCATCTGCATGGACGCGGGACGGCGCGCCACCCTGCATACCAATGCGGGCGGCGATGACCTGGAGGAGTGCGGCGTATGTTATCTGCAGATCCTGCTGGCCGACGAGATCCCCGGCGTCGGCCGCGACCGGCTGATGCGGGACATGGACGCGTGGGGCTACAGCTTCCGCCTGGGAAATACCGCCGCCTGGTTCCGCGAGGATGCCGCCGATGCGCGGGGCTTTCTGCAAGCCCATGACCTGATCGACGCCGCAGACCGACCGCGCTTCGCCTGCCGTGGGGCGGCGTCAGCGCTTCCCGCCACCGGATCGGATGCTACACTGGCACCAGTCGAGTAACCCGCGCAGCGGGTACGCCCCGCGGCCCGCCACGCGGCGCTGCAGCGCGGGAACGGATTGGCACAGCACGGATCGGGAACCGCCCCATGGATAGCACCAGCATTGATGCCCTGCTTCAGGACCTGGACCTGACCTCAAGCCTGTCGGAGCAAGCCCGCAGCGAACTGGCCTCGGCCTGCCTGGCCCGGGAACTGGACGCCGGGCGGCGCCTGCGCCCGCAGGAGGTCGAGGATCGCTACCTGTTCCTGGTACGCGGCCAGCTGGTCCGCGTCAGCGGCGGCAATCCGGCCCGCATCACCCTGGAGTCGACCGATCCCGACAGCCCCCTGCAGATGTTCGACCAGAACATCGGGCAGCAGGACTTCCTCATTACCGAGAAGACCTGTCAGTTGCTGGAGATCCCCACAGCGGCACTGAAGAAGGCCCACAGTGCCTCGCTCGTAGTGCACGACACCGACCTGGACGACACCGAGGGCGCCTTCTTCGGCGAGCTCTACGACCTGATCACCAGCAATCGGCTGGAATTGCCGACCATGCCGGAGATCGCGCTGCGCATTCAGGAACTGACCAACGATCCGGATGCCGACCTGGACAAGCTCACCGAGGTCATCCAGCGCGACGGGACCATCGCCGGTGCGCTGCTGCACGCCACCAACAGCCCGCTGTTTCGCGCCGCCAAGCAGATCCAGTCCGTGCGCGACGCGGTCAACCGCCTGGGCTTTCGCAACACCCGCATGCTGGCGATGAACATGGCCCTGCGTCAGGCCTTCAAGGCCAAGCACGCCTCGACCCGCGACGCGATGGAGTCCAGCTGGAAACACGGCGCCCTGCAATCGGCCTACAGCTACCTGATCGCGGACTCGCTGAAGCAGCTGGACCGCGAGCGGGCACTGCTGGCCGGGCTGGTCGCCGGGATCGGCGCGGTCCCGATCATCCAGTTTGTGGAACTGCGCGAGGACCATCCCGACCGCGAGCGCGTGCAGTCGCTGGTGCGGCGCCTGAGCAATCTCGCCGGCGTCCTGGTAATCAACTACTGGGATCTGGGCGGCGACCTGGTAACGGTCGCTGAACACACCGGAGACTGGGGCTATCGCGCCAGCGAACCGGACTACGCCAGCATCGCCCTGGTCGCGGAATGGGCCACCCGCCGCGCCGAAGGCGAGGCCGTCCCCGAGGCCACCGATGTCGCGGCCTTCGAGGTCCTCGGGATCACCCCGCCCCCACCCGGCGAGCCGATCGCGTTCCTGGAAGAGCGCGCCGAGGATCTGGCAGAACTCCGCGCCATGTTCAACGTCTGAACCGCGGTGATCGAGCAACGCCTCCCCCAGCTGCACCCGTTTGCCGAGCTGAGCGACCGGGCCCGCGACAAGCTACTGCAGCACGCCCGGACCATGACGGTGGATCCGGGCTTCAAGCTGCATGCACGCGACGAATTCCGCAGCATGATCTTCCTGCTGGAAGGCCGCATGATCCTGGCCAGCGGGCGCAATTCGGTCATGTTGAAAGGCGACAGCAGCGAAGCGCTGAACCCCCTGTTCGATGCGCACGACTACCACAGCCATGCCATCGCCGCGACTCGCTCGACCCTCGCCATGCTTGATCGCAAGGTCTATGAAACCCTGATCGACGGCGGCGGCCAGGACAGCGTCGAGGTCAGCGAGATCGAGCTATCCGATCTCGAGGGCGAACTGTTCAGCAGCATCTACACCCATGCCTACTCCGGGGAACTGGCCCTGCCCCAGCTCCCCGAAGTTGCCCTGCACCTGCAGCGGGCCCTCAGGGACCCGGATGTCTCCATCGCCGAGGCCACCCGCATCATCGAGGAAGATCCGAGCGTGGCCGGCCGCCTGCTGAGTGTGGCGAACAGCCCGGCCATGGGCAGCCGCCGTGTCGTCTCGCGCCTTCAGGATGCCGTCGCCCGGCTTGGACTGGAACGCACCCGCCAGTTGGTGATGGCCCTGGCGATGCACCAGGTCTTCATCCATCGCGACAACCCCTACCATGAACTGCTGGAACGCCTGTGGCGGCGCTCCGCACGCATTGCCGCGGTCAGTTGCGTGCTGGCCGACCAGTGCGAGGCCGCCGATCCGCAGAGTGCGTTGCTCGCCGGCCTCCTGCACCGAGTCGGGGCCTTGCCGGTCATCGCCGAGGTCGCCCGCACCCATCCGGACCGAACACCCGGGGAAGTGGAACGCGTACTGTTCCGACTGGAAGGCCTGATCGGCGAACTGGTTGCCCAGCAATGGGACCTGGCATCCGATATCATAGAGGCCATTCGCGATTCCGGCGGCCCGGAGAATCCGGAGGCTCACGCCCTGACCGACATCGTGCGAATCGCCCGCGCCGCATGCCCGCGGGATGCCGAAGACGACCTGCTCTCCGACCGCATCCCGCTCACCGACCTGCGGGCAGTGGAACGCCTCGGCTTTATCCTGGACGAGGACGGCAACCTGCCCGCCATCGAGACGGCTAGGCAGGAAGTCGAGGCGCTGATCCGCGAGGTTGCCTGAGCACGCCCGATCGCCCCACACCGGCCGCACAACCCGGCCGCCACGAAATTCAGGGAAGGTCCATGGACACTCGAATCCGCCCCCAGCCCGGTGAAAAACAGCGCGCCGCCGACAAGGTCGCGCGCATCCCGGTCAAGATCCATCCCACCGAGAAGCCCCAGCGCAAGCCCAAGTGGATCCGCGCGCAAAGCCAGGCACGGCCCGAGGTGCAGCGCATCAAGGGCATCCTGCGCGAACAGAAACTGCACACGGTCTGCGAAGAGGCGAGCTGCCCGAACCTCGGCGAATGCTTCGCCCACGGCACCGCCACCTTCATGATCATGGGCGACATCTGCACCCGCCGCTGCCCGTTCTGCGACGTCGCCCACGGCCGCCCCGAGGCCCTGGACGCGGACGAGCCCCGTCACCTGGCCGAGACCATCCAGGCGCTTGGCCTCAAGTACGTCGTGATCACCTCGGTGGACCGCGACGACCTGCGCGACGGGGGTGCCGGGCACTTTGTCGACTGCATCCGCGAGGTGCGCTCCCTGAATCCGGGCATGAAAATCGAAATCCTCGTACCGGATTTTCGCGGTCGCATGGATCGCGCGCTCGAAATCATGCAGCAGGCCCCGCCGGACGTGTTCAACCACAACCTGGAGACGGTCCCGCGCCTGTACCGCGAAGCCCGCCCGGGCGCCGACTACGCCTGGTCGCTGGAGCTGCTGCGGCAGTTCCGGGAACAGCACCCCGGCGTGCCGACAAAGTCGGGCCTGATGCTGGGGCTCGGCGAGACCCGTGAAGAACTGCTGGAGGTCCTGCAGGACCTGCGCGACCACGGCTGCGACATGCTGACCCTGGGCCAGTACCTGCAGCCGTCGCGCCATCACCTGCCGGTGACGCGCTTCCTCTCCCCCGAGGAGTTCGACGAGCTCGGCGACCGTGCCCGCGAGATGGGCTTCAAGCAGGTGGCCAGCGGCCCAATGGTCCGCTCGTCCTACCACGCCGACCTCCAGGCCCAGGGCCTCGAAACCGCCTGACCCGTCCCGGGTGCCTTGCCGCGGCAACGCGTCCGGTGCGGCCTGGCTGCTCCGAACGTTCACGTGTCGTACCAGCGCAGCCCGTAGCTAGAGCGGCTTGAAAACCGATTGTTTACAGGGCCTCGCGCCACCGCCTGCCTGGTCGTGGCTGGCCCCGGTTCATCCTCTGGTGTTTACGGTGGCTCCGGTCCGCATACTGCCCGGCGCTGACTCGCCAGCGCGCCCCGAGGCACTTTCTTGCTTGCCCAAGAAAGTGCCCAAAGAAGGGCACCCGGATTCCGCCCGGGAACCTTGCTCCAGGGCCCTCGGGCCGGCGGCGCTGAACTCGCTGCGCCTGCGGCTTCGCTCAGACATCCAGCGCCTTCTCCCGGCCCGAG
>NZ_KB898905.1:40177-55583 GCF_000377925.1 Thioalkalivibrio sp. AKL12 | reverse complement strand
ACGGCATCCAACACCGCCTGACCCAGCCCAGAAAGCCCCAGACGAACGGGATGGTCGAGCGCTTCAACGGGCGCATTGCCGATCTCCTGCGCACGTACCACATCGACTCCAGCGAGCAGATGCAGGACGCCCTGTACCATTACCTGTACTTGTACAACCACGCCATCCAGCAAAAGGCCCTGGGTCACCGAACGCCCGTAGCGGCCCTCAAGGCGTGGCAGCAAACCCACCCCGACTGCTTTCGAAAACGCGTTTATAACCAGCCGAGACCTGACAGGTACTTCTTTGCACGAGCAAAGAAGTACCTCGCGGTGCGCTCGCGAGAGAGCGCCTGGCAGGCGGTGGACCGGAGCCACCGTAAACACCGGACGATGAACCATGGCCAGCCACAACAAGGCAGGCGGCCGGTCGAAAGTACGTAAACACCGAGCGATGAACCTGGCCCGACCTGGGCGCGCGGCAGGAGACGACGCTACAGGGCGTCGAGGACTTCGGAGAGGCGCGAGACGGGGATGATTTCCATTCCCTTGATCGGCTTGCGTGGGGCGTTGGCGGCCGGCGCGATGGCGCGGGTGTAGCCATGCTTGGCCGCTTCGCGCAGGCGTTCCTCGCCGTTCGGGACCGGGCGGATCTCGCCGGCCAGGCCGACCTCGCCGAACGCCAGCAGCTCCTGCGGCAGGGCGCGATCACGGAAGCTGGAGAGCGCGGCCGCCAGCATCGGCAGGTCGGCGGCAGTCTCGGTTACGCGCACGCCGCCCACCACGTTGATGAACACGTCCTGGTCGAACAGGGCCACGCCGCCGTGGCGATGCAGCACGGCCAGGAGCATGGTCAGGCGGTTCTGCTCCAGCCCTACGGTGATCCGCCGCGGCTGCGAGGCATGGCTCTCGGCGACCAGCGCCTGCACCTCGACCAGCAACGGGCGCGTGCCCTCGCGGGTAACCATGACGACGCTGCCGGGCACCGGCCCCTGGTGACGTGACAGGAAGATCGCGGACGGGTTGGAGACCGCCTTCAACCCGTTCTCCAGCATGGCGAACACGCCCAGCTCGTTCACCGCGCCGAAGCGGTTCTTCACCGCGCGCAGCATGCGGTAGCGCCCGTCCGGGTCGCCCTCGAAATAGAGCACCGTATCGACCATGTGCTCCAGCACGCGTGGCCCGGCGAGCTGGCCGTCCTTGGTCACGTGACCGACCAGGATCACGGTGATGCCGCGTTGCTTGGCCATGCGCACCAGGGCCGCGGCGCTTTCGCGCACCTGGCCGACCGAGCCGGGGGCGGACTGCAGCGCAGCGGTGTAGAGCGTCTGGATGGAGTCGATTACCAGTACGCGCGGGCGCTCGCGTTCGCAGGTGGCGATCACGTTCTCGACCTGGGTCTCGGTCAGCAGGCGCAGCCCGTCGACCTCCAGGCCCAGGCGCCGGGCGCGCATGCCGATCTGCTGGGCCGATTCCTCGCCGGTCACGTAGAGCGTGTCGCCGATGGGCAGCATGGCCAGGGTCTGCAGCAGCAGCGTGGACTTGCCGATGCCCGGGTCGCCGCCCAGCAGCACCACTGACCCGTGGACCAGGCCGCCCCCCAGGGCGCGATCCAGCTCCGATAACCCGGTGCTGGTGCGCGGTACCTCGGCCAGCTCGACCTCGCCCAGGCGGGTAATGCCGGCGACCGCGCCGGCGTACCCGCCGCGCGGGCCGGCGCTGGCCGTCGGAGCGGCCTCCTCCAGGGTGTTCCAGGCGCCGCAGTCGCCGCACTGGCCGGCCCACTTGGGGCTGATCGCGCCGCAGGACTGGCATACGTACTGGGTCTTGCTCTTTGCCATCAGGGGGCCTTCTGCGGTGGGGCTTCCGGCAGGTCGGGCGCGACCACGCGCACGGTGCGGATGGTGTTGTTCTTGATCTGGGCGATGTCCATCACCACGCCGTTGATCTTCACGCTTACGGGCGCTTCGGGGATGCTTTCCAGGTGTTCGACGATCAGGCCGCTGAGGGTCTTCGGGCCGTCCTGTGGCAGGTCCAGGCCCAGGGCCCGGTTCAGTTCACGCAGGTGAATGCCGCCGTCGACCATGACCGAGCCGTCGTCCTGACGCAGGAGGTCGTCGCTCATCGCCGGGGAGTCGGTGGTGAACTCGCCGACGATCTCCTCCAGCAGGTCCTCCAGCGTGATCAGCCCCTCGATATCACCGTACTCGTCCACCACCAGGCCGATCCGCTTCTTCTGTTGCTGGAAGTTGATCAGCTGGCGGTTGAGCGCCGTACCTTCGGGAATGAAGTAGGGCGGGGTCAGGACCTGACGCAGGTCGTCGGGGCCGAACGCGTCACGCTCGACCAGTGGCAGGACGTCGCGGCGATGGACGAAGCCGACGATGTGGTCCAGCTCGCCCTCCACCACCGGCAGGCGGGTGAAGCTGCCGTGGATCAGTTGGTCCTCGACCTCGTTCCAGGGTTCGTTCAGGTCAATCACCACGATCTCGTTGCGCGGGATCATGATGTCCTCGACCGTGGTGCGCTCCAGATCCAGCAGGTTCAGCAGCATGCGCTGGTGGTTCGCCGGGATCAGCGCGCCGGCCTCGGAGACCACGCTGCGCAGTTCATCGGTGTTCAGTGCGGCGCGCTGGTCGGCATTCATATGGACGCCGAACAGGCGCAGCACGCCGTTCGCCATTAGGTTGATCATCCAGACCACCGGCCACATCACCCTGATCAGTCCGGAGTAGACCCAGGCGGCGGGGTAGGCCACGCGTTCGCTGTGCAGCGCGGCGAGGGTCTTCGGTGCGGTCTCGGCGAAGATCAGCAGGGTCAGGGTCAGCACGCCGGTGGCGATGGCCACACCGGTATCGCCGAACAGGCGCCACCCGATGAAGGTGGCGATCTGCGCGATCATGATGTTGACGAAATTATTGCCCAGCAGGATCAGTCCGATCAGTCGATCCGGTTTCTCCAGCAGCCGCGCGGCGCGCTGGGCGCCGCGATGGCCGGTCTGCGCGCGGTGGCGCATGCGATAGCGGTTCAACGCCATCAACGCCGTCTCCGAGCCGGAGAAGAACGCCGACAGCAGGAACAGCACCACCAGGGCGCCGAACAGGACGTACAGCGGGATCTCTTGCAAGGGTGCGGCCTGCGGTCAGGGGTGGGCGGACGGGCGGGGCTGCATGCTCGGGATCATTTCAGGCAAGGCCCGCGGGGGTGTCAAGCCGTGGTTACCGCGTTCAGATGCGTCCGAGGATGACTTCCAGTACCAGCTTGGAGCCGAAATAGGCCAGCACCAGCACGACAAAGCCGCCGGTGGTCCAGGCCAGTGCGCGGGTGCCGCGCCAGCCGAGACGCCAGCGGCCAATCAGCAGGGTGGAGAAGATCAGCCAGGCCAGGATCGACAGTGTGGTCTTGTGGACCAGGTGCTGGGCAAACAGATTGTCCACGAACAGCAACCCGGACAGCAGGCTGAGCCCGAGGAATAGCCAGCCGATGAAGATCATCCGGAACAGCCACACCTCCATCGAGAACAACGGCGGCAGGGCGCGCACGAAGCCCGAGGCGTGATGGTTGTGCAGGGCCCGGTGCTGGGCGGCCATCACCGCCGCCTGTGCGGTGGACAGCGCGAGGAACGCCCAGCCCAGTGCCGAGAACAGGATGTGCAGGTCGATCCCGGCCGAGGTGGTATAGCGCGTATCGCCGTCACACAGGAGAGCGGTGAGGGCGGCCAGCGCGGTCAGCGGCAGGATCACGACCCCGAGGATGGCCAGGGGATGGCGCCAGCTCGTCAGCCACAGCAGTGCGGCCACCAGCCACAGCGAGGCCGACAGCGCATTGCCCAGGCACAGGTTGAGTCCCGTATCGGTCAGCACCATCGGCAGCAGAGCGCCCAGGTGGGCGAGCAGCGCGAGCCCCCACAGGGCCAGGGGCCCCCGCGGCTGGCCCTGTGTCAGCGGCTGCCGGCGGGCGGTGACAACCAGGTAGCCCGCGGTGACGAGATACAGCGCGACGGCGAGGAGTCCGATGGCAATGATCATGACGCCGGATTATCGCCGCTCCGCGGGCGGATTGCACATGGTGACGGCCGTTCCGGCGCCAGTTCGGGTGCCCCGCTGTGATCTCTCGACCGGTTGCCCGGCGGTGGGCCTGCATCCCGGAGCGCGAGAGCGGTATACTGTGCGGTCCCGTGGTCGGTGGATGTGCGCCGACCACCGCTGATTCAGATGAGGACGCGTGATGTTCGACGGCCTTTCCAGCCGCCTGCAGGAGACCATGAAGCGCCTGAAGGGTCAGGCGCGGCTCACGGAGGATAATGTCCAGGAGGCCATGCGCGAGGTGCGCATGGCGCTGCTGGAGGCCGACGTGGCCCTGCCGGTGGTGCGCGAGTTCATCAAGGACGTCAAGGAAAAGGCGCTGGGCAAGGAGGTCATTGGCAGCCTGACCCCCGGCCAGGCCCTGATCAAGGTCGTCCATGACGAACTGATCGCGACCATGGGTGGCGAGAATGCCTCGCTGAACCTGGCGCAGCAGCCGCCCGCCGTGGTGCTGGTGGCCGGCCTCCAGGGTGCCGGCAAGACCACCAGTATCGGCAAGCTCGCGCGCCTGTTGCGCGAGCGCGAGAAGAAAAAGGTCGCAGTGGTCAGCTGTGACGTCTATCGCCCGGCGGCAATCCAGCAGTTGGAAACCCTGGCCGGCCAGGTCGAAGTCACGTTCTATCCCAGCGACACCAGCCAGAAGCCCGAGGCGATCGCCAGGGATGCGGTCGCCCGCGCCCGCCGCGAGGGCATCGAGGTCCTGCTGGTGGATACCGCGGGCCGCCTGCATGTCGACGAGGACATGATGGCCGAGGTCCAGGCCCTGCATCAGGCGATCGACCCGATCGAGACCCTGTTCGTGGTCGATTCCATGACCGGCCAGGATGCGGCGAACACCGCACGCGCCTTCGGCGAGGCGCTGCCGCTGACCGGCGTGGTGCTGACCAAGGCGGACGGCGATGCCCGTGGGGGTGCGGCCCTCTCGGTGCGCCAGATCACCGGCGTGCCGATCAAGTTCATTGGCATGGGCGAACGCCCGGATGCCCTGGAGCCGTTCCACCCCGAGCGCATCGCCTCGCGCATCCTCGGCAAGGGCGACGTGCTGTCGCTGGTCGAGGAGGCCAGTCGCCAGGTCGACCAGGATCAGGCCGAGAAGCTGACCCGCAAGTTGAAGAAGGGGCGCGGCTTCGACCTGAACGACCTGCGTGATCAGCTGGGCCAGATGCAGAAGATGGGCGGCATGAGCTCCATGCTCGAGAAGCTCCCCGGCGGTGGCAAGCTGCCGGATGTGGTGAAGAATCAGGCCAACGACAAGGAGATCGGTCGCATGATGGCGGTGATCTCGTCGATGACCGAGCGCGAGCGTCGTCACCCGGAGGTGATCAAGGGTTCGCGCAAGCGCCGTATTGCCGCCGGTTCCGGCACCCAGATTCAGGATGTGAATCGTCTGCTCAAGCAACACACCCAAATGAGCAAGGCGATGAAGAAATTCTCCAAGGGCGGCGCATCGAAGATGATGCGGGCCCTGGGGAGCAAGATGGGCGGCATGGGGGGCATGGGTGGCCCCGGCGGCGGGATGCCGTTTCGCTAGCAGAAACTACCTAAAGCACGTGCGAGCGGCGGCCTGGCGCACAAGGGAGACATGAGCTCTCCCTTGTGTTGTCGGTCGAATTCGTTATAATCGCGCGTTTTCTCGAGAAAACGGACTCACGGGGTTCAACACTACATGGTTACGATTCGCCTGCTACGCCGCGGCGCCAAGAAGCGCCCGTTTTATTCGATCGTGGTTACCGATTCCCGCGCTCGTCGCGATAGCGGCTACAAGGAGCAGATCGGTTTCTTCAACCCGGTGGCCCGCGGTCAGGAAGAACCGCTGCGCATCGATCTGGAGCGCGTGGACCACTGGCTGGGTCACGGCGCCGGCATGTCCGAGCGTGTGAATCACCTGGTCAAGGGTTACCGCAAGCAGCAGCAGTCCGCGGCGGCCTGAGGGCGCCCGGCCGTTGTACTGACGCTTGGCGGCGGTCATGAATGAGGCGGATGAGCGTATCCGCGTCGGGCGTGTGTCCGGGGTCTATGGCGTCAAGGGTTGGGTGCGGGTCTTTTCCGAGACCGCGCCGCGCGCCGCGATTACCGAATTCCCGCAGCTGTGGATGCAGCACGGGAGTGATTGGCGCCTGGTTGACGTCGAGGGCGGCCGCGGCCATGGCCAGGGCGTCGTGATGAAGTTTCACGAAGCCGCGGATCGCGATGGGGCGCACCGGTTGATTGGTGCCGAACTCGCGATCGAGCGGGCCTGGTTGCCACCGGCCGAGGATGGTGCCTACTACTGGGCCGATCTTCTGGGCATGGCGGTCGAGAACAACGACGGCGCGGTGTTGGGAACCATCTCGGGTTTTATCGAGACCGGTGCCAACGACGTGCTGGTAGTCCAGGGGGATCGGGAACGCCTGATCCCCTGGGTTCGCGACCAGTACGTGCTGGACGTGGATCTGGAGGCCCGCCGCGTGCGGGTCGACTGGGACCCGGAATTCTGAAGCGGCGCGGATGCGTTTCGACGTCATCTCGCTGTTTCCGGAGCTGGTCGCAGCGGTTGGCGAATCCGGAGTGACCGGGCGGGCCGTGGAGCGCGGTCAGCTGGAACTGAGATACTGGAATCCGCGTGCCTGGGGCGCCGGTGTTCACCAGGCAGTGGACGACCGGCCATATGGCGGGGGTCCCGGCATGGTGATGCAATACGCGCCGCTGGCGTCCGCGCTGAATGCGGCGCGGGCGGATGCCGAAGCCACGCCGTACGTGATCGCACTGACCCCGCAGGGGCAGCCGATCCGGCAGGCGATGCTGCGTGAACTGGCCGGGCGGCCGCGGGTCGCCCTGGTCTGCGGGCGCTACGAGGGTATCGACGAGCGCTTTATCGAGGCGCAGGTCGACGCGGAGTGGTCGCTGGGCGACTTCGTGCTCTCGGGCGGCGAACTTGCGGCGATGGCGGTGATCGATGGCTGTGCCCGCCTGCTGCCGGGGGTTCTGGGGCATGCGGACTCGGCCGAGCAGGACTCGTTCAGTGCGGGGCTTCTGGATTGCCCGCACTACACGCGCCCGGAGACGGTCGCCGGGCGTACCGTGCCGCCGGTCCTGAAGGGGGGCGATCATGGCGCGATCCGGCGCTGGCGCCGCCGCGAGGCACTGGGCAGGACCTGGGCCCGGCGGCCGGACCTGCTGGCCCGGCTGGAACTCGGGGCCGAAGATGCGGCCCTGTTGGACGAATACCGTGCGAGTGGCCATACCGGCGGCTCGCGCACCGAAAGCGATGATTGAGGTCGAGCAATGAATAACGTCATTCAGGAACTGGAAGCCGAGCAGATGAAGTCGGATGTGCCCGCCTTCGGGCCCGGCGATACCTTGGTGGTGCAGGTCAAGGTTCGCGAAGGCGACCGCGAGCGTCTGCAGGCCTTCGAGGGCGCGGTGATCGCCGTGCGCAACCGCGGCCTCAACTCCGCCTTCACCCTGCGCAAGGTCTCCTACGGCAACGGCGTGGAGCGTACCTTCCAGACCCACAGCCCGCAGATCGCCGAGATCAAGGTGAAGCGCCGCGGCAAGGTGCGTCGTTCCAAGCTGTACTACCTGCGCGACCGGACCGGCAAGGCCGCCCGCATCAAGGAAGACGTCAAGGCCGCGAAGTAACGCGACCGGACGGGGTTCGGCGCATGGCCGAACCCCTGCCACCCCTGGCGTTTCACTATTCGATGTCGGCAGGTCCGATGACCCGAAGCCAGCGCTGCCTCCTCCCCGGAGTCGCGCTGGCTTTTGTGTGGCTGGAATCCGCCGATGGCGAAGTCCTGGCCTGCGACTGGCAGGATCCGGACGACCCCGAGGACCTGGTGCCGTTGGTGGATATCCCGAGCGCGGACCTCCAGGCGCCGCGCTTTGACCCGGAACGCTACGGTCGTGACGCCACGGCCTGGCGCCCGACGTCGGCTGTACCCCCCGGCAGCGCCCATGCGCGCCGGGTGTGGGCCGCCTTGTCGGAGATCCCGGTGGGCGAGGTGCGCACGTACTCCGAGATCGCGACCCGCGTGGGTTCTGCGCCCCGTGCGGTGGGGCAGGCCTGTCGCGCCAACCCCTGGCCCTTGTTCATCCCCTGCCACCGCGTGGTGTCCTCGCGTTTTCGCACCTCCAGCGATGTCGGCGGTTACGCCGGCGATCAGGTTGGAGAGCTGGCCCAGGTGAAACGCCTGCTGCTGGTCCATGAGGGTGTTCTGGGTCGCGATTGACCCTCGGGCGGTTTGTTCGCAGCTCTCCGCTCCCTCCCCGTACTCGCACCTGCGTTGGGTGCTTTTCTCTTTCTAGCCCGCTATTCCGTGGAGGCTGCGTTAGCCCGCCGTGCTCGGGCTGGCCATGGTTCTCGGATATTCGCACGCGACATCAGGGGTTTGTCGCTCAGGGCGCGCCTGAACTGCGCCCGAAAAAAATCTGGAAAGGGGGGGAATAATAAAGGGGAAACCATCGTCTGCCCCTCGGTGTTGATCCCCAAGAACCGTTGCAAAACAGCCTTTTAGCAAACGCTAATATAGTCTTTTGTGTTGACAGCACGGACTCGGGTTCAGCACTCTGCTACACAGGTCCGGGCCAGATCAGTCCCGGGCTCAATCGAAAAAAAACCCGTGTGATGGAGGTTTCCATGTTCAAGAAAGCATTGCTTGCGTTGCCCGTAGCAATGGCTGTTGGGGCTGCGGCTCAGGCCGGCGAATGGCAAGACCCCAATGATGTCCTGCAGAACCTGCTGCAGAACAACCCCGATTCCGCCTACCTGCATCAGAGTGAAATGAACATCATGATGATGCCGGACAACCCGGCCCTGTGGCTGGTCGAGGAAGGCGAGGACCTGTTCTACGCCCAGCGCGGCCCGAACAACGTCTCCCTGGAAGGCTGCGACTTCGGCAAGGGGCCGGGCGAGCTGGACGGCGCCTATGTCGAGCTGCCGCGCTACTTCGAAGACACCGGCAAGGTGATGGACTTCGAAATGCGCCTGGTGCACTGCATGAAGGAGCTGCAGGGCTTTACCAGCGATGATGCCGCCGTCGGCCAGCGTCACGGCAACGGCTCCGACATCATGAAGCTGACCACCTACATTGCCCACCAGTCCTCCGGTATGGCGTGGAATCCGCCGCTGGATCACCCGGAAGAGCAGGCCATGCGCGATGCGGGCGAAAAGCTGTTCTTCCGCCGCGGTGGCGCGATGGACTTCAACTGCGCCAGCTGCCATGGCGATTCCGGCAAGCAGATCCGTGCCTCCGTGCTGCCCGAGATGCGCAATGGGCAGGAATGGACGAAGGCTGTTTCCTGGCCCGCCCACCGCGCCGGTCACGACAACGTGCGTAGCCAGAACCACCGTATCCGTGGTTGCGTGTGGCAGATGCGCCACGCTGGTATCAAGCACGATACCCCGGTCAACACCGCCCTGATCTCGTTCTGGAACGATGCGGCGCGTGGCGAACCGGCCATCCTGCCCGACCTGAAGCGGTAATCTACGGACGCAATAGGAGACACCAAGTATGTTTAAAAAGAATGCTGTTGCGGCCGGCATGGCCGCGTTCGCATCCGTCGCCCTCGCCGCTGGTTGCGCCGTTGCCGATGGAAGCAAGGGTTCGGATGTCGACATCACCGCGATGAGCGCTGACGAGCTGGCCGAGCATCTCATCTTCGAAACGGACAGCTTCCGTGACCAGGAGATGCAGGAAGGCGGTTCCTGGCGTGATCGCATGACCCAGGACGAGCTGCAGAAGGCCTGCTCCATGGAAGGCGATCCGGATGGCGAAACCGCCGGCCGCGTCGTGGCCATGGCGCGTGCCGGCTACGAGCGTCCGGAAGGCGGCGTGGAGCTGGGTGACTGGCGCAAGGGTGCCGAACTGGCGAACTCCGGTTATGGCTACCGCCAGGGTCACAACACGGACAACCACAGTCAGCGCGAGGCGGGTGGCAATTGCTACAACTGCCACGTGTTCGACCCGCGGGTTTCCGAGCAGGGGACCATCGGCCCGAGCCTGCAGAACTACGGTGCCAACCGTGGTACCAGCGAAGCGGTGCTGAATTACGTGCACGAGGTGATTTCCAATCCTCACCAGTACTTCCCGTGCTCCCAGATGCCGCGGTTCAACTCCGACCGTCACCAGCTCCTGAGCGACGAGCAGATCAGCCATATCATGGCTTACCTGCTGGATCCGGAGTCGCCGGTCAACAACCAGTAAGCCACACGCTGGTTCTAGGGCAGCCTTCCGGGGCTGCCCTTTTTTGAACCACCGCGGGAGGGCTCGCGGTGGTTTTTCCTGACGGACCCGCGCCTGGGTCTATCTACTTTGCGGCCATGGGCCGTTGATCCGGGACCTGTTCTCCATCGGGCCTGGAGGCAGCCGGGCCTACGCCTGGAAGACGCCGGCACGATGATCGGCAAGAAGCGGCAATAGCCGACGCAAGAGGAGACATCAGGGATGCTTAGGAACAAGACAGTTGGGGCGAGCTTGGCCGTTCTGGCGTCCACGGTGCTGATCGCGGGTTGCGATGGCTGGATGGGCGAGACCAGTGGCGAGGTCGACATTACGGCGATGAGCGCCGACGAATTGGCAGATTACCTCGTGCTGGAAACGGACAGTTATCGTTTCGAGCAGGAGGCGCAGGAAGGTGGGTCGGCCCGTGATCGCATGGTGCAGGATGGCATTCAGGCCGCCTGTTCGATCGAGGGCGATCCGGATTCCGGGACCGCAGGCGAGGTGATCGCCATGGCCCGCGAAAGCTACGAGGCGCCGCCGGGTGGTCCGCGCCTGGGCAACTGGCGCCGTGGCGCCGAGTTGGCGCGCTCCGGGTATGGCTACCGTATCGGTCATCGAAACGATGACCATGGTACCCGCGAGGCAGGCGGTAATTGTTACGCCTGCCATCAGATGGATCCGGCCGAGGAGCTTTACGGCACCCTGGGCCCGAGCCTGGCCGGTTACGGGGCCACCCGCGGTAATGACAGTTCGGTGGTGAATTACGTGCACCAGGTGGTGTCCAACCCCCACCAGTACTTCCCGTGCACCAAGATGCCGCGGTTCGGACGCAACAACTTCCTCAGCGAGGAACAGATTGCACACGTCATGGCGTATCTTCTGGATCCGGACTCGCCGGTCAACCAGTAAGCCGTTCACACGGTCGAGGGCGGTCCTTCCGGGCTGCCCTTCTTGAGCCACCGCGGGTACCCTCGCGGTGGCTTTTTGTTTGAGGGACGCATGCTCAGCTACCAACATGACTACCACGCCGGCAATTTTGCCGACGTCCACAAGCACCTGGTCCTGTGGCAGGTTCTGGAATCGCTGCGTGGGCGCGAGAAACCCTTCGTGGCCGTGGACCTGCACGCTGGCGCCGGGGGCTACGACCTGACCAGCGCGCGGGCACGCAAGACCGACGAGGCCACCTCCGGTATCGCACGCCTGTGGTCTGCGGATCCGGTCTGGCCATCCGCGGGCCGCACGTTCCTGCAGACGCTGCGGGGGATGCAGCCGAAGCCCCCGCGCCTTACCGAATATCCGGGGTCCCCGTTGCTGATTCAGGCGCGGTTGCGCGAACGCGATCGCCTGATCGCGTGCGAACTCCATCCGGAGGCCCATGATCGGCTGCAGACGCGCCTCGCCGGCGATTCACGCTGCCATGTGCACAAGCGTGACGCGCGCGAGGCCGCGCGAGCGCTGTTTCCGCCGGAGCCACGCCGCGGTCTGGTCCTGCTGGACCCGTCCTACGAGCGCAAGTCGGAGTATCGCGAGGTGGCGGAGATGGTGGCGACCATCCGTCGGCGCTGGAACACCGGGATCATCCTGGTCTGGTACCCCATTCTCGCAGGCAGGCCGGATCACCCGATGCGCGAACAGTTACGCGCCGAGCTGGACGATCCCTGGCTGGTCAGCGAGTTGCGTATCGCCGCCGACCCGGAGCGCCACCTCGGGCTGGCGGGCTCCGGGATGCTGGTGCTGCGTCCGCCGTGGCAGCTGGAGGAGCAGCTTCCGGAGCTGCTCGCGCCGGTCTGGGCACTGCTGGATCCGGAAGGAGCGGGCGGACTTTACCAGGCCGCGGTCCTTGAAAACGGGACAGGCGACCCTACCTTACGACGTGTCGAGAACAATCAAGGGACACGCACGCCATGACCGAAACCCAGACCGAACCCAGCACCGAAACTCGCCGCTTCGAGACGGAGGTCAGCCAGCTTCTGCAGCTGATGATCCACTCGCTTTATTCCAATCGCGAGATCTTCTTGCGTGAGTTGATCTCCAACGGCGCCGATGCCTGTGACAAGCTGCGTTTCGAGGCCCTGGCCCAGCCGGACGCGATCCCGCAGCCGGCGGAGCTGGTGATTGACGTCGAGGTGGACGCGGAGGCGCGGACCGTTACGGTGCGCGACAACGGCATCGGCATGTCACGTGACGAGGTGGTCGAACATATCGGCACCATCGCACGCTCGGGTACCAAGGCGTTTCTCGAGAAGCTGACTGGCGACCAGAAAAAGGATTCCCAGCTGATTGGTCAGTTCGGGGTGGGTTTTTACTCGTCGTTCATCGTCGCCGACCACGTGCGCCTGGAGACGCGCCGCGCCGGCAGCGAACAGGATGCGGGTACCCGCTGGGAGTCGCGTGGCGATGGTGAATACACCATTGCCCCATGCGAGCGCACCGAGGCCGGGACCGAGATCACCCTGACCCTGAAGGAAGACGCTGGCGAGTTTCTCGAGCCCGTGCGTCTGCGCCACATTATCGGGCGCTACTCGGACCATGTGGCGTTCCCGATCCGCATGCGCAAGCAGGACGAGGAGGGCAACTCTACCGACGACTGGGAGACCGTGAACCGTGCCAGTGCGCTGTGGACCCGCTCGAAGAGCGAGATCAGCGACGAGGAATACCGGGAGTTCTACAAGCACGTCGCGCACGACTTCGAGGATCCGGCCGCCTGGACCCACAACCACGTGGAGGGCCGGCAGGAATACACCACGCTGTTCTACATCCCGAAGCGCGCGCCGTTCGACCTTTGGGATCGCGATGCCCGCCACGGGGTGAAGCTCTACGTGAAGCGGGTGTTCATCATGGACGACGCGGACAAGCTGCTGCCCAACTACCTGCGCTTCGTGCGCGGGGTGGTGGACTCGGCGGACCTGCCGCTGAACGTCTCGCGCGAGATCCTGCAGGACAACCGCCTGGTGGACTCGATCCGCTCCGGTTCGGTGAAGAAGATCCTGGGGCTGCTGGAAAGCATCGCCAAGAACGAGCCCGAGGCGTACGCCGAGATCTGGCAGAACTTCGGGCGGGTGCTGAAGGAGGGACCCGGCGAGGATTTCGCCAACCAGGAGGCGATCGCCAAGTTGCTGCGCTTTGCCAGCACCCATAACAGCGACGACACCCAGAACGTCGCGCTGGCGGATTACCTCGAGCGCATGAAGGAGGGCCAGGAGGCGATCTACCTGATCACTGCCGACAATGCCTCCGCCGCGCGCAACAGCCCGCACCTGGAGATCTTCCGCAAGCACGGGATCGAGGTCCTGTTGCTGTCGGACCGGGTCGACGAGTGGCTGCTGTCCCACCTGCGCGAGTTCGACGGCAAGCCCATCAAGAATGTCGCCAAGGGTGACCTGGACCTCGACAAGATCATCGGCGAGGACGTCGAGCAGAAGGACGAGACCGGCGAGCAAGCCGCGGAGGGCGACCTGGGCGATCTGCCGGAACGTCTGCAGCAGGCCCTGGGCGAACGCGTGGAGAGCGTGCGGCCCTCGCGGCGGTTGGTGGAGTCTCCGGCCTGTATCGTGCTCGGCGAGCACGAGATGGCCCTGTACCTGCAGGAACTGCTCAAGCAGGCCGGCCAGGAGACCTTCTCCGGCAAACCGGTGCTGGAGGTCAACCCGGGCCATCCGCTGGTCGCACGCCTCAAGGCCGCGGAAGGCGACGACTTCAACGACCTGGCCTCCTTGCTGTTCGAGCAGTCCCTGCTGGCCGAGGGCGGGCAGCTGGAGGACCCGAGCGGGTTCGTCGCCCGGTTGAACCGACTGCTATTGCAGAAGGCCGCCTGACCTGGCGGACACCCACCCGCCGGAAACCGCGTGTCCGGCGGGTGGACCTGACGTGGAGCGATATTCCGCGTTACCCTTAAAAGTTCATGTATTAAGAGGGCAAAGCCCATGCAAGTCGCGCAGAACGCCGTGGTGGCCATCCACTACACCCTGACCAACGATGCTGGCGAGAAGATCGACAGCTCCGAAGGCCGCGAGCCGCTGGCCTACCTGCACGGACAAGGCCAGATTGTCCCGGGCCTGGAAAAGGAGCTGGAAGGCAAGGCCGCCGGTGACAAGGTCCAGGCGAAGGTCTCCCCGGAAGAAGGCTATGGCGAGAAGATCGACGCCATGGTTCAGGAGATCCCGATGGAGGCCTTCCAGGGCGTCGAATCCGTCGAGCCGGGGATGCAGTTCCAGGCGCAGACCGAGAACGGCCCGCTGACGGTCACCGTGACCAAGGTCGAGGGCGACACCGCCACGGTCGATGGCAACCATCCGCTGGCCGGCGAGACCCTGAACTTCGACGTCGAGATCGTCGAAGTCCGCGAGGCCTCGGCCGAAGAGCTGGAGCACGGCCACGCCCACGGCGAGGGCGGTCACCAGCACTGATCGCGCCTGGCCGGCGATACCGCCGGCCTAGCCGCCTTTTTCGACCCGCCCCGGTGTTTCCGGGGCGGGTTTTATCGTTTTGGACCCGAGGAAAGTTGACCCGCGCTGCCGCGTATCGATCCCGAGCGAATGACGCCATATGCGACTGGTATTGCAAACCATTCGCATTAAGGGTAGGGTGCGCTCTGTTCGTGGGCAGTGACTTGGCAATCCGCCGACCAGCCGCGATAGTCGGATTCCGGGAGATGCGTGACCCATACGCGCCGATGTGCGAGCGGGTTAGCTTCTCTTCGGTCAAGGTGTCTATACATTCGTGTCCTGCGGCGAGCTGGCTCATCCATGACCCACCGTTTTTCCATATCCCCTTCCGGCAGTCGTCGTGCGTTGGCGCTGGGCGTGGCCGTGAGCTTCGCGCTGCACGGCGGGATACTGGGCTCGCTATGGGTGATGCGTGATGCCGCACCGGAGTTGGCTGGCACCCGGGGCGGGGGCATGGAGGCACACTGGGTCGAACTGGATGCGGTGTTGCCTGACCCGACCGGGCAAGAAACGGCGGTCGTTGAACCCGACGCCGTGACCGAGACACTTGAGGAACCGGAACCGGAACCGGAACCGGAACCGGAACCGGAACCGGAACCGGAACCGGAACCGGAACCGGAACCGGAACCAGAGCCGGAACCAGAGCCGGAACCAGAGCCGGAACCAGAGCCGGAACCAGAGCCGGAACCAGAGCC
>NZ_KB898905.1:0-40077 GCF_000377925.1 Thioalkalivibrio sp. AKL12 | reverse complement strand
CCGGAACCAGAGCCGGAACCAGAGCCGGAACCAGAGCCGGAACCAGAGCCGGAACCAGAGCCGGAACCAGAGCCAGAGCCAGAGCCAGAGCCAGAGCCAGAGCCAGAACCGGAGCCAGAACCGAGTCGTTCGGGCGCGTCCGGGCCGGCCGAAGACCAGGAGCCGGCGACGGAGGCGGCCCCCGGTGGTCCGGTGGGCCAAGAGGACGAGCCCTTCGAGGAGCCGGGGTTCGGGGCGGAGTACCTGAATAACCCGCCGCCGGACTATCCGCGAATCTCGTTGCGCCGAGGGGAGGAGGGTACCGTCCTGCTGCGAGTCCGGGTCTCCGCGCAGGGGCAGCCGCTGGACTGGTCGGTGGAGGAGAGCAGCGGCCACCGGCGCCTGGACGATGCCGCCGAGGCGGCGATCGAGCATTGGGAGTTCGAGCCTGCCCGCCGTGGGGGACGCGCGGTGGAGGGCGTGGTGCTCGTACCGATGGATTTTTCGATTCGATGACAAGGCCGGCGCATGAAGCGCTGCGCAGCCGGGGATGATTGCATGAACGAGTTCGATGTCTTCTACGTGTTTCGCCATGGTGACCCGGTGCTGGTCGCGGTCTTCGCGATCCTGCTGCTGATGTCCGTGGCGACCTGGGCGATTGCCGCGAGCAAGCTGCTGACGCTGATTGGCGTGCGTCGCGACAACCGCGCCGCGTTGGCGGCCTTCGATGCGAGCCAGACGGCGCCGGCCTTCCACGACGCGATCCACGACCAGCGCGGCCCGCTGGCGGTGATCGGTCAGGAGGCGTTTGCCGCGTTCGACGACTACCGCGGTGTGCGCGATGGCTCGGACAAGGCCGAGCAGCGCCTGGACGACCACGTGGTGCGACGGATTCGCCAGGCCATGGACCGGCAGCTGCTGCGCATGCAGGCCGGCAATATCGTGTTCGCCTCGGTCGGGGCGCTGGCGCCCTTTGTCGGACTCCTCGGTACCGTCTGGGGTATCCATGGCGCCCTGATCGACATCTCACAGGAGTCGTCGGTGTCCATGGATCTGGTGGCGGGTCCGCTCGGCGAGGCCCTGGTGGCGACCGCCGCCGGCCTGGCCGCGGCGATCCCGGCGGTGGCCTTCTTCAACATCTTCAATCGCTCCCAGCGCCTGTTGCATCAGGACTTCGAGGCCTTTGCACACGATGTGCATGCGCTGCTGATGCACTCTGACCTGAAGCCCGGCAATGCTCGCGAGGCGCGTGACCGTCGCACCGATCCGCATGCACTGCCGGACGACGGCCTGCACCAGGAGGGCTAAGCCATGGCCTTCGGACGCATGGGCGACACCAGCGAACCAATGTCGGACATGAACGTGATCCCGTTGGTGGATGTGATGCTGGTGCTGCTGGTGATCTTCATCATCACTGCACCGGTGATTACCCACTCGGTGGATCTGGATCTTCCTCAGGCCACCAGCGAGCCGGTGGACGAGCTGCCGGACAGCGTGACGCTGTCCCTGGACGGAAGCGGCGACCTGTACTGGAACAACGAGTCGGTCTCGCTGGAGCGTCTCCCGGCGCGCCTGCGCGAGGCGCTGGAGACACAACCGGACATCGCGATCTATCTGCGCGCGGATCGTGACACGCGTTACGAACGCCTGGCCCGGGTGATGGCCGAGGTGCGCCAGTCCGGGGTGAGCCGCATGGCCTTCGTCTCCGAACCGGAGGGGGAACAATGAATTCCGGAACGCATCCACCCGGCAAGCCGGCTGTCCGCGAGGATCCGGGCCCGCGAGAGATCGCCAGCGAGCAGCTGCTGGGCCCCGCGCGGAAGATCCGCATCTGTCACCGCGGCGAGTGGTACACCCTGCGCCGGACCGCCAACGACAAGCTGATCCTGACCAAGTAAACCCCGTGAAACACCGGCCGCGGTCCACACCGCGGCACCTGCCAGCCAGGGGAGTCCCTCCCTCAGCCAGCCTCCAATCCGTCACCGATCCGCGGCGCCCCGGCGTCCGTGGCGGTGTTGATGCTGGCCAACTCAAGGGAGACAACCATGGCTCGAAACCATCTGGCAAGCCGCCGAATCGCACGACCCGCCGACCACTCGCGCAACTCCGGGGCATGGAGGCGACGTGCCGTCGTACTCGCAATTGCCGGGGCCGTGGGGATTCCCGCGCTGCATGCCGACGAGGCTGCCCCGACAGCCGAATCGGGAGCCGAGGCCCGGCTGGCGCCGGTGCAAATCCTCGGCGATGTGATCGCGACGCAGCGGCTGCCCGGATCGGCGGCCGTGGTGGGGCGCGAACAGCTGGAAACCGAAGGGACCACGGACATCCACCAGGCGCTCAAGACCGTGCCCGGCGTGTATGTGCAAGAGGAAGACGGGGCGGGTCTGCGCCCCAATATCGGGATCCGTGCGGCGCCTCCGGGCCGCAGCAGCAAGGTGACCCTGATGGAGGACAACGTGCTGATCGCCCCGGCACCGTATTCCAACCCGGCGGCCTACTATTTCCCGACCACGATGCGGATCAACGAGATCGAAGTGCTCAAGGGCGCCCCGCTGTTGCGCCACGGGCCGCAGACCACCGGGGGTGTGATCAATCTGGTGTCCACGCCCATCCCCCGGGAACGCGGAGGTTCCATCGAGACGGTGGTGAACGATCGGGGCGGCACCGACGTGCACGCGATGTTCGGGGATCGCTCCGGTGACTGGAGCTACATGGTCGAGACCGTCCAGCGCAGAGGGGCCGGCTTCAAGGATATCGATCGCAGCCACCGCGATACTGGCTACGACATCCAGGACTATGTCGGCAAGCTGCGCTGGGATGGCGAGCGCCAGAGCATCGAGGCCAAGGTCCAGTACTCGGAGGAAACGTCCAACGAGACCTATCTTGGCCTGACCGACGCGGATTTCGCGCGTGATCCCAACCGGCGCTATGGCCTGTCCGGGATCGATCAGATGGAGAACGACCACCTCGGTCTGAGCGTCACGCACGACATCGACTGGTCCGAGCGCGTGCGCATGACCACCACGTTGTACCGCAACGAATTCGCCCGAAACTGGTTCAAGCTGGGCGGAGGTGGCGCATTCATTGACGACGCCAATCGGGGCGATGCGAGCGCGCAACGAATCCTCCGGGGCGAGGACGATGTGGCGGGACTGACTTACCGCAACAACAACCGCGAATATGTCTCCGAGGGCATCCAGACCGAACTGGGCATGGACTTCGGGGACCACTGGCTGCGCGTGGGTGCCCGCTACCACCAGGACGAGATGGATCGCTTCCAGCCGGACGACATCTACGATCAGGTGAACGGTTCCCTCGTCTATCAGGAGACCATCCAGCCGACGGGCAGCAACAACCGGTTCGAGGATGCGCAGGCCTGGAGCTTCTGGCTCGCCGACGAGTGGTACGTCAGTGACCGGCTGACCGCCAACCTGCTGCTGCGCTACGAGGATGTCGAGACCTCGCGGACCCAGTATTCCGACACGCAGCGTAACGTCGTGGATTCGCGGCGCTCCAACTCGAGCAGCGTCTGGCTGCCCGGGGCCTCGCTCACCTACGACTTCACGGACCGCTGGCAACTCCTGGCGGGGGTTCACCGTGGGTTTGCTCCCCTGGGGGGCGGTGCGACCGAAGACCAGGACCCGGAAACCAGCACGAACTGGGAACTGGGCGCCCGGTATCAGGGCGACCATGCGTTTGTCGAGGCGATTGGTTTCTACAGCGATTTCTCCGACTTCGTGCAGAACTGCTCGGTGGCGACGCCCTGCTCGGACGGTTCCACCTCCGGGACCTTCACGACCGGGGAGGCGGTCATCTCCGGACTGGAGTTGCGGGCCTCCACGGGGGTGGATCTGGGATCCTTCCACGCGCCCCTGGAGGCCAGCTACACCTACACCAGCGCCAAGGCCAGCGCGGACAACCCGGCCTCGGGGCAGCAAGAGGGCGATCGCTTGCAGGGGGTCCCGCGCCACCAGTTCAGCCTTCGAGGGGGCCTCGAGCACGCGAGTGGCTGGAACCACTACGCGGTTGTGAAGTACATCGACGCGACCTGCAACAGCGATGGCTGTAACCGGAGCACGGGCGCATTCGACCGCACCGAGTCGCTGACCACGATCGACCTGGTGAGCCAGTATCCCCTGGGCAGGAACACCGACCTCTATGCCCGGGTGAGCAATGTGCTGGATGAGCAACAAATCATCTCCCGCTCCCCGGACGGTGCCCGGCCCAACGAACCGCGTACGTTCTCGGTCGGGTTGACGCATCGGTTCTGAGTCGGTGTCTCTTGCATCGAAGACCGCACCTTCCTCGGGTGCGGTCTTCTTGTATGGGAAACCGGAATCGGCAGCCCGTCACATTCTGGAGGGCGGGTTTCCGGCAGGACGGATCGTATGTCGGGCTTCCGAGTCAAATGCGCCGAGTGTCCCCGGTTCGACGGGTAACTGTCGGGTACTGGGGGCGAAGCGAGAAAGGACCCTTACCGTAAAGGAGAACACCATGTGGAAATCGCGACTGACGATCCTGATGCTTGCCCTGATGATGGCGCTGGGCAGTGCCACCCTCGCGGGGTGTGACAATCAGGGCCCGGCGGAAGAGGCCGGCGAGAACATTGATGACGCCATGGATGATGCGGGCGATTCGATGGAGGATGCCGGCGACGAGATGGAAGATACCTTCAGCAACTGATTTCCTGCCCTGCAGTACGTGAAAGCCCCGGCACGCGCAGCGTGTCGGGGCTTTTTTGTGGCGGACCAGCGCCAGCTGGTCGCCTGGGTGACGGATCCGGGGCAGGATCAGAGGCGGTCGTCACTCTCGGGTTCCAGGGAGCCGCCCTGCTCGTCCATGCCGTCATCCGTCGGGGGCTGCTGCATCTCGCCTTCCGGCGGCTGCTGTTGCTGCATGCCGTCTTGGGGTGGCGGGGCGCTCTGCATGCCGCCTTCACCGGCCTCGGGCTGTTCCTGCATCTGTTGCTCTTCGAACTCGTCCATGCCCATGTCGCCGTCGGAGCAGCCCATCAGGAAGACGAGGGGTGCGATGGCCATGGCGGCCAGGATCTTGGTGGAATGTTTCATGGAAACTCCTGTGTATCCGGGGTGAATGTGAACGGAAAAATGACGTTCAATCCAGTTGACCGGAATACCCCCTCATATGTTGCGAGAAGTTCATCACACTCCACCGTTTCGGTGAGGCGATCGTGGCGCTCATCACGTATCCCCGTGCGGTTTGTCGACGCATCACGAACCCGCCGCTACAGTGATGCCCAGGCAATTCACGGACCGTAGTGATGGCGCAATCCTCCCAACCCGACCCCCTCCTCGATCAGGCCCGCTCGGCCTGGGCCCGGGGCGAACATGACGCTGCGATGACCCTTTGGCGCCAGGGTGCCGAGGCGGGTGATCCGCAGTGCGCGTTTAATCTTGGCGTGCTGCTGGACGAGGGGCAGTACCTGCCCCGGGATCCGCTCGAGGCCGCGCAGTGGTACCAGCGCTCAGCCGAGGCCGGCTTCCCGGATGCGGCCTTCAACCTGGCGGTGCTGTTCGAGCAGGGTGATGGGCCGGAGGCGAATCCCAACGAGGCCGCGCGCTGGTTCCATATTGCCGCCGAGCGCGGGAACGCCCAGGCCATGTTCAATCTGGGGCTCAAGTTCGACGAGGGCCGGGGCCTGCCGCAGGACCCGGAACAGGCGGCACAGTGGTACCTGCTGGCGGCCGAGGCCGGTGAGGGGCGTGGTGCGGCCAATCTCGCGCGTCTGTTCGCGATGGGCGAGGGCGTGGAGCGTTCCGACGTGTCGGCGTTCAAGTGGTATGCGATCGCGGCGGAGATGGGGGTTGCGAGCGCCGCGCGGCACCGCGAGCGGGTCGCTCGCGAGCTGAGCCCGGAGCAGCGCCTGCATGCCGGTGAGCGTGCGCAGGAGTGGTTGCAGGGCCATTCGTCGCCCCGTCTGCAATAGCGGGTCGGGCGCTTGCGCTGGGGTGCCCCTGAGACTGAGAAAGGGGCAAGGCGTTGCGGTTGGCGTTGGGCTAGATCACTACGTTCAGTTCGCGGCGCGGCTCTTCGGCCGGGCCGGCCAGGCTGACCGCGAGTTCCACGCGACGGCGCAGGGCCTCGACACCACCACCGCTCAGCGGGCCGCCGTCCGCCGGCATGGCCTCGGCGGAATCATTGCCGCTGCGGAACGCCTCGATCTGGGCCGCCACGCGGGCGCGGGAGGCCATCTCCTGGTCCGATCGCGGGAAGGCCAGTCCCTGATCCTGTTCGGTATCACCGCGCCGGTTGTCGTCCTGTTCCGGGCGGTCTTCGAACGGCCGGCGGGCCGCGCCGGCCTCCGGATCGTTCAGCGGGCGTTCGAAATCCGCCGGGGTGGAGAGTTGGCCCAGGCCCAGCCGGTCGCTTCCGGTCGGGCGTGTGCCGATCGGTATTGCAGCTGAGGGGTTGGAGACTGGGACTTCCATCGTGTGACTCGTCGAGCCCCCTGATCGTTACGTGGCCTTGTCGCCTGGATTCAGGCGCGCACATCCAGCAGTGAGCCGATCATTCGATCTTCGGCCTGCAGGGTCTTCACCGAGGCCTCGATCTGATTCTGGCTGGCGATCATGCCGACCTGGGCGCCCATGCCCTCGCGACTGCCCGCATTCTCGGTGGCCACCGTATGTGCCTGCTGGCGCATGCTGGTCATGCCCTTCTGAATGCCCGCGAGGGAGGTGCTGCCGTCGATCATCGTTTCGAACTCGTTATGGTTTTCGGTTGCAACCCTACGACCGAATTATAGATCAATTAGTTGCACTTCACCGGAAGCCTATCCAGGAAGGCGTCAGGAGGTGCCGAGCAAGCTTTGCAGGCGGGCTTGAACAGCCTCGCGGGCGCCGGCCTGCCGTGCCTGCCATGCAGCCAGATGCTCGCGGCGAGCCTGCCGATCAATCCCTTCCGCCAGACGGGCAAGCACCTCTTCGGCCACCTGTTCGGGGTCCTCGCCGCGGGCGACCAGGCCGGTGTGTTCGGCCGCGATGCGCAGCCGGGTGGCGGCGTCCGGATGGCGCTCGTGCTGCGCCGGGCCGCAGATCACCGCGCTGCCACAGGCCAGTGGCAGCCCCAGGTCCGGAGGGGTCTCGCTGGCGGCCAGGGTGCCACCCGGCAGGGTCACGTCGGCGCAGGTGTAGGCGGCGTGCAGGGTCTCCGGGTCCTCGATGTAGTAGACCCGGTTCTTGCGCGGCACGAAGGACGTCATGAAGCGGTTGTGGCGGATGATCGGCAGGGAGTACTTGATCGCGTCGCGATAGACCGGCTCGTGGCGTGCCGGGTCGGCCGGGGCCAGCAGCAGGATGGCGGCGCTCTTGCGCAGGACCGCGAACAACACGGCGAAGGCGAAGGCCTCCTCGCCCGGGCCAGTATTGGGCGCCAGCAGGATCGGGTGACCCTTCTCGTGGTACTCGCGAAAACGCTCGCAGAACCCGTCATCTCCGGATGGCGCGGGCGGCAGTTCCACCGCGCCGGCGATCGGATCGCCGATCACCTCGACCGGGCCGGAGGGGGTAGCGGCCTCGCGTGCAGCGAAGACCGCATTCCATTCGACGCCTGCCGCGCCGTCACCCTCGGCATTGATCCAGATGCGTGGCACGTGGACCGCGCCGAGGGCGGGCCCCAGGTCCAGATCGCCAGCGTGCAGGGGGCCGATGACCAGGATGGCGCGCGGTTGCAGGCGCGCCAGACGTGTGGCGGCCAGTTCGGGGCGCATCGCCAGGGCCGGGAGGCCGTCGATCAGGTCCTCGGCCTCGCGGTCCTGGCCACAGTCGGTGACGCCGAGGGCGATGGGGCCGACGGACCCGGCCAGCTCCTGCAGCCAGTCGGCGGCGGTCTCCAGAGTGGCCCGCGGGGCCAGGACCAGGATGCGCCCGCTGCTTTCGCCGGGGACGGAGCGGGCGGTGATCCAGGCAGACAAACGTGCGAACATGGTGGGCTGTTATCCGGTCGTCGGGCGAGCGCCGCATTATACGAGGCGCCGCACAGCGCCCGCCACGGGCGGGCTACATGTTGTCTCTAGGGGAATCGCGGAATGGGCATACGCTGGATCATCGGGCTGGTGGTGATGGGGGTCATCCTGGCCCTGGCCATGTGGGTCTATTCCAACCCGGGCGGGATGCGCAGCCAGCAGTTCTCCGACCTGCCCTGGCAGATCGAGGTGGGGGACCGTCAGCGCACGCGGGTGCTGGGGGTCGTTCTGGGCGAGACCACCATGGCCGATTTGATGCACCGCCTGCCGGTGCCGGATATCCGACTGTTCGTGGACGCGGACGGCTCGCGTTCGCTGGAGGCCTATTACGTGAATGCGCGCATCCCGCCGTTCGAGGCCAATCTGATCCTGCGCCCGGATCTGGACGAGGCCGCGCTGGACCGGATTCAGTCCGAAGTCACCTCCGAGCGCCCGATGCCCAGTGGCGCCCGGCGCTACGGGCTGAGCGACAATGCCCTGACCTCGCTGGGCAATGTGCCGATCGTCGAGATGAGCTATATCCCCCGCGCGCAATGGACCGAGGACCTGATCACCCAGCGCTTCGGCGAGCCCCGCGAGCGGATGCGCATCGCCTCCGATCACAGCTACTGGCTCTACCCCGAGGAGGGGTTGGTTATCCTGGTCCCGCGGCGCGGCCGCGTGCTGATGCATTACGTCACCCAGGACCGCTGGGGGCAGACGGTGGAGCGCCTGCGCGACGAGGGGCGGCGCCGTCTGGGCGAGGATCACGGGGATCATGAGTGAGTCGAACCCGACGGATGACCGCCCGTTCTGGGAGCGCCCGCTCGAGAGCCTGACCCATGCCGAGTGGGAGGCCCTGTGCGATGGCTGCGGGCGCTGCTGCCTGCACAAGCTGGAAGACGAGGACTCGGGCGAGCTCGCCTTCACCTGGCTGGCCTGCGATCTGCTCGACTGCGAGACCGGCTACTGCTCCGACTACGCGAACCGCCGCGACTTCGTGCCGGACTGCATCCAGCTGACCCGGAAGGACCTGCCGCACTATCACTGGCTGCCACCGACCTGCGCCTACCGGCTGCGCTTCGAGGGCCACCCTCTGCCAGCCTGGCATCCCCTGCTGAGCGGCGATCCGGAGACGGTCCGCCGCGCCCGCGTGTCAGTGGCCGGGCGCGTGATCCGCGAGCAGGACGCCCCGGACCTGCCACTGATCGACTACGTCGTGGACTGGCCCGGCGAGGTGCCCGAGTCCGCGCGCCTGTGGCGCCCGGTGGTCCGCCTGCCGCGGGAGTAGCCATGCCGGCGGTGGTGGACCTGTTCGTCTACGGGACGCTCAAGCGCGGTTTTGCCAACCACCGTGCATTCTGCGAGCGGGCCCTCCGGATCCGCCCCGCGTCGATCGAAGGCACGATCTTTGACCTGCCGGTGGGCTACCCGGCCGTACAGATCCCCGGTGACAGCATCCTGCTGGAGGCGGGCCCCGATCCCGTGCGTGATGCAGGCCGCCAGCGGCTCGTCCGGAACCCGGTGCCACCCGGGCGGGCCGGGGATGCCTGCGGCCGCGTCCTGGGCGAATGGATCCGCCTGCCCGACCCGGCCTGCACCCTGCCGCCAGTGGACGCCCTCGAAGGCCTGCGCCGCGACGGCCGTGGGGAATATCGCCGCGCGCTGGTTCCCGCCTGGACGGAGGAGGGACCCCGGGCCCTCTGGGTGTACTGGATGCCGCAATTGCCGCCCGATGCGCGCTACCTGCCGGATGGGGCCTGGCCGGCGCGGTCCTGATCCGGGCGGCGCGTTCATTGTGGTCCCGGGACGCCGGCGGCCCGCTCCGAAAGCGGTAGGATGCGATGAGCGCAGCGAATCGCATCGGGTGGCCCATGGGGTGAGTGCCACGTCTTGAACGATGCGATTCGCTGCGCTCATCGCATCCTGCGGTTTCCCTGGTATTCGTGGTTCCGGGGAGGCGCTAGCCGGCGGAGGCGAGGAGTTCGCGGGCGTGGGTGCGGGTGGTCTCGGTGAGCTGGGTGCCGCCGATCAGGCGGGCCAGGGCCTCCACGCGGCGTTCGTCGTCCAGCGGCTGGATCGCGGTGCGGGTGCCGTCCTTGGCGTGGCTCTTTTGTACCTCCAGCTGGTGGTGCGCCTGGGCGGCGACCTGGGCCAGGTGGGTCACGCACAGGACCTGATGGCGCTCGCCCAGGCTGCGCAGCTTGCGCCCGACCACCTCGGCGACGGCGCCACTGATGCCGCTGTCGACCTCGTCGAAGATCAGCGTGGGCACTGTCTGCTGCTCGCTGGCCAGTACCTGTAGCGCCAGCCCGATGCGCGAGAGCTCGCCGCCGGAAGCGACCTTGGCCATCGGCTGCGGCGCAGCACCGGGGTTCGCGGCCACGCGGAATTCAATGTGGTCCACGCCGTGGGCCTGCGGCTTGTCGGCGGGCTCGACCCCGATCTCGAAGTGGCCGCCAGCCATGCCCAGTTCCTGCATGGTCTCGGTGACCGACTGGCCGATGCGGCTGGCGGCCTTCCGGCGGGCCTGAGTGAGTTTCGTGGCAGCGGCATCGAAGGCCTCGCGGGTCTGTTGTTCGCGGGCCTCCAGGGCCTCGACGGTCTGATCGCCGTTTTCCAGGGCATCCAGTTCCGTTTGCAGTTCATCGAACAGGCCCGGCAGGGCCTCGGGGTCGATCCGGTGCTTGCGCGCCAGGCGCAGGTATTCGCTGACGCGAGTATCCAGCTCGGCGAGGCGTTCCGGGTCCAGCTCGATGCCGTCGGCCAGGCGGCGCAGGTGGTCGCCGGCCTCGTCGATCTGGATGCGGGCGGATTCCAGCAGCTCCACCGCCGGACTGACCCGTTCGTCGTGTTGCGCGGCGTCCTGCAGGGCGTGCAGGACCTGGCCCAGCTGCGTGTCCAGCCCGCTGTCCTCCTCGATCTGCTGGCTGGCGGTCTGCAGGGCGGTGAGTACCTCGGTGCCGTGGGCGAGCTGGTTTTGTTCGGTCAGCAGTCGGGGGTATTCGTCCTGTACCGGGGCCAGCTCGGCCAGCTCTCCGCTCTGGAAGCGCAGCAGGTCGAGGCGGTCGGAGGTGTCGGCCTGGGCCTCGCGTGCCTGGTCCAGGGCGCTCGCCGCAGCGCGCCAGGCGCGGTGGGCCTCGCGGACATCGCCCGTCGGGTTGCCGTCGAGGAAGCCGTCCAGCCAGTGGCGCTGGGTATCGCGCTGCAAGAGCTGCTGATGCGCGTGCTGGCCGTGGATGTCCACCAGCCATTCGCCCAGGGTGCGCAGCTGACCCACCGCGACCGGCCGCCCGTTGATCCAGGCGCGGCTCTTCCCCTGGCGGGTCAGCACGCGGCGCAGCAGGACGTTTTCGTCGTCCGCCGCGGCCAGGTCCTGTTCGGCCAGCCAGGCGCTGGCCGGGCCCTTGGCGGGCAGGGCGAACTCGGCCGACAGATCGGCCTGTTCGGCACCCTCGCGCACCATGCCGGCGTCGGCGCGGTCGCCCAGCAGTTGGCCGATCACGTCGATCAGGATGGACTTGCCGGCCCCGGTCTCGCCGGTCAGGGCGCTCAGGCCGGTGTCCAGCTCCAGTTCCAGCCGGTCGATGATCGCGAAGTCGCGGATGCTGATCAGATGCAACATGGGATCAGGGCTGCTCGCCCCAGCGCAGCTTGGTGCGGAGCACGCGCAGGAAGTGGTGTTCGCGGGGGTGGATCAGGGTCAGGGCCTGTTCGCGGCGATGGATGCGCAGCAGGTCGCCGGGGGCGAAGTCCACGTTCTCCTGGCCATCCAGTGCGACCTGGGCTGGCGAGCGGCTGCCGCTGGACAGGCGGATCTCGATGGTGGAGCGGCCGCTGACGACCAGCGGGCGGTGATTCAGGCTGTGCGGGCAGACCGGCACCAGCACCATCGCGTCCAGCTGCGGGGTCAGGATCGGCCCTCCGGCGGACAGCGCGTAGGCGGTGGACCCGGTGGGGGTCGCGATCACCAGGCCGTCGGCCCGCAGGCGTCCGACGTCCATGCCGTCGATCGCGGTGTCGAATTCGATAATGCGCACCACGCTCAGCACGTGGAGGACGACGTCATTCAGGGCGATCCCGCGGTGGATGGTGACGCCGTCGCGGATCAGCTCGGCCTCGAGCATGGCCCGGGGTTCGCGCTCGAAGGCGCCATCCAGGACCTCGCCCAGTTCCTCCGGGGCGGTGTCGGGGGAGACATCCACCAGGAAGCCGAGCCGGCCGAGGTTGATCCCCAGCAGCGGGGTGTCGGCATCCGCGGTGACGCGGGCCGTGGCCAGCAGTGTCCCGTCGCCGCCGATCACGATGAGAAGGTCTACCGCGTGGGCCAGCTCGTCCAGCGGCAGGAGCCCGACGCTGTCCGGCCGCTCGAAGCCGTCGATCTCCTGTTCCATGAAGACCTGGCGGCCGCGCTCCTGCAGCAGACCCACCAGGGTCGCGACCAGGGGCGCGGTACGCGAGTCGCTGGACTTGCCGACCAGTCCGACCTTGTTGAAGTCTGGCATCATGCCGGCATTATCCGGAAAAGGGACCGCGACTGCACCCGGGGTTTCTTGACCTGATTCCTGCACGATCCAAGACTGAACCCTTTAAGCACTCGACCGAGTGGAGCGCTGACGATCCATGGAAAACGCAACGATCAATCTGGACGCCAGGGCCCGCACCCTGTTGCGGACCCTGATCGAGAGCTATATCCGGGATGGCCAGCCCGTCGGTTCGCGCACCTTGGCCCGGACCTCTGGCCTCAGTGTGAGCGCCGCCACCGTGCGCAACGTGATGGCGGATCTCGAGGATATGGGGCTGATCCATTCGCCGCATACCTCGGCCGGGCGCATACCGACCCCGGCCGGCTACCGGCTGTTCGTCGACAGCCTGCTGGAGGTGCGCAATCCCTCGCCGGAGGATATCCGTGCGATCCAGTCGGGGTTCGATCCGACTGCCAGCACCCAGGACCTGATGGACGCCACCAGCAACCTGCTGTCGCGGGTCACGCGCATGGCCGGGATGGTGCGCCTGCCGCGGCATCGCAACGTGGCGCTCAGTCAGATCGAGTTCCTGCGCCTGGGCGAGGGCCGCATCCTTGCGATCTTGGTGATCGACGGCAAGGAGGTGCAGAACCGGGTACTGGAACTGGACCGTGACTTCAGCCAGGACGAACTTCAGCGCATGGCGAACTACCTGAATGCCCATCTGGCCGGCAAGAGCCTGCATGCGGTGCGCGCCGAGCTGTTACGCGAGATGCGTGACGTGCGCGACGACCTGGACGCAATGATGCTGGCGGCGATCGACCTGGGCGAGAAGGCGGTGGGCGACGAGGACCCGGACGATGTGGTCGTGGCTGGCCAGACCCACCTGCTCGGCTACGAGGAGCTGGCGGACATGGCCCGCCTGCGCCAGTTGCTGGAGGCCTTCAACGAGAAGCAGGAAATCCTCGGCATCCTCGACCAGTGCATCCGCGGCGACCGGGTGCAGATCTTCATCGGCCGCGAATCGGGGCTCGACTGGTTCGAGAACTGTTCGGTGGTGACTGCGCCCTACAGTGTCGACGGCGAGGTGGTGGGCGTGCTCGGGGTGATCGGTCCCACGCGGATGTCCTACGACCGGGTGATCCCGATCGTGGACGTGACGGCCCGCCTGCTGGGCTCGGCGCTGGGCGATCACCCGGTGGATGATTCGAAGTAGCGGGCCCTTGAAACCGGGGGGAATGCCCCCAGCATCCAGATAGACAACCCAATCCACCCTGTCCGCCGGTGATCGGCGCGGCGGGCGATTTTGTTTTTCATTGATTTGCGAGGCCAGCATGTCCGAACAGCGGGAATCCCAGGAACAGCCGGAAGAACTCGAGACCCGGAACGACGAGGCCCCCGAGGCCGAGGGTGGCACGGATGATCGGCTGCAGGAGCTCGAGGCCCTGGCCGAAGAGCGCCGCGACCAGGCCCTGCGGGCCCAGGCCGAGCTGGAGAACCAGCGCCGCCGCTTCGAGCGCGAGCTGGAGAACGCGCACAAGTACGCAATGGAGAAGTTCGCTGCCGAAATGCTGGAGGTGGGCGACTCGCTGGAACTGGGGCTGCAGGCGGCGCGCGAGTCCAAGGATGTCGAGCGCATCATCGAGGGCGCCGAGCTGACCCTGAAGAACCTGACCCGGGTGTTCGAGAAGTTCGGCATCCAGTCCGAGGACCCGACCGGCCAGCGCTTCGATCCGGAGCGTCACCAGGCGATGTCCATGCAGGAAGACCCGGAGAACCCGCCGAACACCGTGGTGGCCACCATGCAGAAGGGGTACCGGTTGCAGGACCGCGTGCTGCGCCCGGCGATGGTGGTGGTCTCCAAGGCGCCGACCTCGCCGAACATCGACGAAAGCGCCTGACACCGTCTTTTCGGGCCGGTTTTCGGGGTATCGGACACGCTGCCCCTTGAAAACCCGGCCCGGGGCCCCAGATTCCCGTACAAGTTGGCAGAGAAACACGCTCTGCAGCGCAAAATTTTTCGCATCAGGAGATTTCAGTCATGGGCAAGATCATTGGTATTGACCTCGGGACCACCAACTCCTGCGTCGCCGTAATGGAAGGCGACCAGGCCAAGGTCATCGAGAACGCGGAAGGCACCCGCACCACCCCGTCCATCGTCGCGTTCAGTGACGACGGCGAGGTGCTGGTTGGCCAGTCCGCGAAGCGCCAGGCGGTCACCAACCCCCAGAACACCGTGTTCGCTTCCAAGCGCCTGATCGGTCGCAAGTTCCAGGAAGACGAGGTCCAGAAGGACATCAAGCTTGTTTCCTACAACATCGTGAAAGCCGACAACGGTGATGCCTGGATCGAGGTGCAGGGCAAGAAGATGGCCCCGCCGGAGATCTCCGCGCGCGTGCTGCAGAAGATGAAGAAGACCGCCGAGGACTATCTCGGCGAAGAGGTTACCGAGGCGGTCATCACCGTCCCGGCGTACTTCAACGACTCCCAGCGTCAGGCGACCAAGGACGCCGGCAAGATCGCCGGGCTCGAGGTCAAGCGCATCATCAACGAGCCGACCGCGGCCGCGCTCGCCTATGGCATGGACAAGCAGCGCGGGGATCGCAAGATCGCCGTGTACGACCTGGGTGGCGGTACCTTCGACGTCTCGATCATCGAGATCGCCGAGGTGGATGGCGAGCACCAGTTCGAGGTGCTGGCGACCAACGGCGACACCTTCCTCGGTGGCGAGGACTTCGACAACCGTCTGATCGACTACCTGGTCGACGAGTTCAAGAAGGACCAGGGCATCGATATCAAGGGCGATCCGCTGGCGATGCAGCGCGTGAAGGAGGCCGCCGAGAAGGCCAAGATCGAGCTGTCCTCCAGCCAGCAGACCGAGGTGAACCTGCCGTACATCACCGCCGACAACACCGGGCCCAAGCACCTGGCGCTGAAGATTACCCGCGCCAAGCTGGAGAGCCTGGTCGATGACCTGGTCAAGCGCTCCATCGAGCCGTGCAAGGTCGCGCTGAAGGATGCCGGCCTGTCCGCCTCCGAGGTGGACGACGTGATCCTGGTCGGTGGCCAGACCCGCATGCCCAAGGTGCAGGAAGCGGTGCAGGCGTTCTTCGGCAAGGAGCCGCGCAAGGACGTGAACCCGGACGAGGCCGTTGCGGTCGGTGCCGCGGTGCAGGCCGGCGTGCTGGGTGGCGACGTCAAGGACGTGCTGCTGCTGGACGTGACCCCGCTGTCGCTCGGGATCGAGACGATGGGTGGCGTGATGACCAAGCTGATCGAGAAGAACACCACGATCCCGACCCGGGCCAATCAGGTGTTCTCCACCGCCGAGGACAACCAGACGGCGGTGACCGTGCACGTGCTGCAGGGTGAGCGCGACATGGCCAGCGCCAACAAGTCGCTGGGTCGCTTCGACCTGCAGGACATCCCGGCCGCGCCGCGTGGTGTGCCGCAGATCGAGGTCACCTTCGACATCGACTCCAACGGCATCCTGAACGTCTCGGCCAAGGACAAGGCGACCGGCAAGGAGAACAAGATCGTCATCAAGGCCTCCTCCGGCCTGTCCGACGAGGAAGTCGAACAGATGGTCAAGGACGCCGAGGCCCACGCCGAGGACGACAAGAAGTTCCAGCAGCTGGTCCAGGCGCGCAACCAGGCTGATGGCCTGGTGCATTCGGCCGAGAAGTCCCTGAAGGATCTGGCAGACCAGGTTTCCGACGACGAGCGCACCGCGATCGAGTCGGCGGTGGCCGAGACCAAGACCGCGATGGAAGGCGACGACCCCGAGGCCATTGAGCAGGCCGCGCAGAAGCTGGCCGAGGTCTCCGGCAAGCTGGCCGAGAAGGCCTATGCCCAGGGCGCGGACGCCGCGGGCGAGGCCGGGGCCGAGCAGGCCGAGGGTGGCCAGCAGGGCGACGATGTCGTGGACGCCGAGTTCGAGGAAGTCGACGACGACCAGAAAAAGCAGGGCTGATGCCACAGCCGGCGGGACGCTATGGCGTCCCGCCGGAACTGTTTGAACGCCGCGCCCGGGGTACTCGTTACTCCGGGCGTTTGCGTGAAGGCATTCCGCGTTCGCGCGCACGAATCAGCAGGGAATGACCATGTCACAACGCGACTATTACGAGGTGCTGGGCGTCTCCAAGGACGCCTCGGCCGCCGATATCAAGAAGGCCTTTCGCCGCCTGGCGATGAAGCACCACCCCGACCGCAACCCCGGGGATGCGGAGGCCGAGGCCAAGTTCAAGGAGGCGCGCGCCGCCTATGACGTCCTCAGCGACGACCAGAAGCGCGCCGCCTACGACCGTTACGGCCATGCCGGCGTGGACGGCTCGGCCGGGGGCTTTGGCGGGGGCGCCGGGGCCTCCAACTTCAGTGACATCTTCGAGGACATCTTTGGCGATATCTTCGGAGGTGGCGGGGGCGGCCGCGGGCAGCGGGCCTATCGTGGCTCCGACCTGCAGTACAACCTGGACCTGACCCTGGAAGAGGCCGTGTTCGGCACCGAGGTGAAGGTCCGTATCCCGACCACCGTCAGCTGCGAGGCCTGTGATGGCTCGGGCGCCGAGCCGGGGACCTCGCCGGAGACCTGCCCGACCTGTAATGGGGTCGGCCAGGTGCGCATCCAGCAGGGCTTCTTCTCGGTGCAGCAGACCTGCCCGCGTTGCGAGGGCGCGGGCAAGGTCGTCTCCAGCCCCTGCAAGTCCTGCCACGGCAAGGGTCGAGTGCAGGAGCAGAACACCCTGGACGTGAAGATCCCGGCCGGGGTGGACAGCGGTGACCGCATCCGCCTGGGAGGCCAGGGCGAGGCCGGCATGAACGGCGGCCCGCCGGGTGATCTGTACGTGCAGGTGCGGGTCAAGCCGCACAAGTTGTTCCGGCGCGAGGGCTCGGATCTGCACTGCGAGGTGCCGGTGTCGTTCGCCACGGCCGCTCTGGGCGGCGATTTGGAAGTGCCGTCGCTGGATGGCCGGGTCAAGCTGAAGGTCCCCGCGGAGACCCAGACCGGCAAGCAGTTCCGGGTCGGTGGCAAGGGCGTGAAGTCCGTGCACGGCGGTGGGGTCGGTGACCTGATCTGCCGCGTGGTGGTGGAGACGCCGATCAACCTGACCAAGGAGCAGAAACAGCTCCTGCGCCAGTTCGAGGAGTCCACCCAGGCTGGCGGTACCAAGCACAGCCCGCAGGCTCACTCCTGGCTGGACGGTGTTAAGGGGTTCTTCGAGGACCTGAACTTCTGGTCCAAGTAGTCCCGCAGGGCAAGGACGATGCTTCGCACAGGCCCCGGTTTTCACCGGGGCCTGTTGCGTTGGGGGCGTGCTCAGCCCTCCATGCAGCCCCTCGCTCTGCGGACTCGATTTTCGTGCCAGACGACAGACACGGGGTTCACGGAGGAAAACGCTGTGCAGGAAGACGGGATGGGCGGCGGCATAAGCGCCGCCGGTTCCTCACACCCCTGGATCTAGCTGTGAATCGCCCTTGATCTGCCCGGCGCCGTGTCCCCTGCGCGTTCTGTGGGAGAAGCCGGAGTCCGCGAGATGGGGGCTCAGGTCGAGGTGAAATCGAAGGTGGGGGCGGGCATCGGTGCCTGCAGGAAATAGCCCTGAACGAGGTTCACGTTCAGGCTGTAGAGCACGGCGAGCACGCCGGCGTCCTCGACATAGGGCACGATGACCTGCTTGCCCTTGGCATGCGCGGCATCGGTATGTTCGCGGATCAACTGCTGGTTCTCCTCGCTCTCGGCCAGGTTCTTCACGTAGGACGGGTCCAGCTTGATGTGATCCGCCTCCAGGTGCTGCAGGAGCTGGAACGGGTTCAGGCCGCTGCCGAAGTCGTCGATGCACAGATGGCCGTGCATTTCCTGCAGCCCGCGGGCGACGTGGATCGCCGGCTTCAGGTGGGTAACCACGGTGGGTTCCTTCAGCTCGACGACCACGTTGTCGGCGGGGATGCGCATGCCGTGCAGGTCGTCGTGCAGCCAGCTGACCACGGAGGGGTCGCCCAGGGAGCCGTTGGTCAGTTTGAGGAAGAACTGGGTGGTCGGGTCTTTCTTCAGCTGTTCCGCCAGCATCTGCAGCGCAGTCTTCAGGACCCAGCGGTCGATGGGTGCCGCCATCTCGGTGCGCTCGGCACTGGGCAGGAAGGCATCCGGCTCGTGGATATGCCCCTCGGCGTCACGCAGGCGCACGAAGACCGAGTAGCGCGGGCGATCGGCACCGTGCAGGTTCACGATCGGCTGATACAGCAGTTCCAGGCGATCGTGTTCCAGGGCGTCCTGAATGCGCAGCTTCCACTGCTGGTCGTTCTGCGCCTGGGTCATCTCGCCCTCTGCGGGACGGAAGAAGCGGTGGTTTCCGCCCCCGGCCTCCACGGCCTCTTGCAGGGCGCGGTCGGCGTGGGTCAGCAGTTCTTCGGTATCCACCGCCGTCTCGTCGGCGATCACGATGCCGGCCGACAGGCTGCAGTTGGTCGAGGCGTTGCCGAGTTCGAAGACACGTCCGGTGACTGCTTCCATCAGACCGTGGATGCGGGCCTCCACCTCGTTGCGCCGGGTGTCGGGGACCACGATCCCGAAGTGCTCGGCCTCCAGGCGTGCGGCGATGGCCGGGTCGGGAAAGTGATCCTCGATCAGCTTGCCGATATCGGCAAGCAGCAGATCGCTCGCGGACATGCCGACGTTGGCCCGGATCTCGGGGAAACGGTCCACCGCAAGGGTGACCAGGGCGAAGGGCTTTTCCGATTGCGCGGCCTGGCTCTGCGCGGTCTCGATCATCCCGGAGAAGTGCTGGCGGTTGTAGAGCCCGGTGACCAGGTCACGCTGGGAGAGGTAGTCGATCTTCTCGGCCAGCTCCGGGTCCTCCTGGGCCGAGTCCAGCAGTACCTGGGTGCAGGCCTCCCCCTCGACGCTGGCGGTGGACAGACGCAGGTTGGCCTCGAACGGCGTGCCGTCAAACGCCTGCAGCTGGAAGGCCTGATGGGTCTGGTCACCTTCCTCGCCACTCTGGAAGCGGCGCAGCAGGCCCTTCAGTTCGTCGCGGCTCTCCGGGGCGATCAGGTCCATCAGCGGCAGGCCTTCCACTTCCTCCGGATCGGCAATCCCGAAGCGCTCGCGCCAGGACGCGTTGGCATAGATGTGCATGCCCTCGTGGACGTAGGCGATGGCGTCGCGCGAGTTGTCCAGCAACAGTTGGCAGCGGCGTTCGGACTCCTGCAGCGATGCGTCCATGCGCCCCATCCGCTGGCGCAGCTGGAACTGCTCGGCAGCGCGCACCGCAAGGATGCCGGCCAGTTCGTGCAGTTCGTGATCGACGACGGCATAGGCGCCGGCCTCGTAGTCGTCTATGCGCGCGGGTTCGGGACGCTCGGTCATGATGACCAGCGGGGTGCGTCGACCGGATGCGTGCAGCGCCGCGTCGACGTGTTCCCGGGTCAGGGCCAGGCCGGGTTCGATCAGGACGATCACGTCGAAGCGCCGGCCCTCCAGCGCCTCGGCCAGGGCGTCGCTACCGGATACCTGCTCCGGTCGGATCGCGCTGCCGCGGGTCCGGATACTGCTGATGACCTCTTCAGCCCGGTTCGGGTTGCTGGTCACGAAGAGCGTGCGAATCGTTTCGTTCATGGGGCTAGTCGTCGCGGTTGCGGGTGGTGAATGGCGGTCCGTCGTCATCCGCGATGGCCGGTCCGTCGGCGGTGTCGGGTGTCTCGCCAGCCGGTTGGCGGACCTCCAGGGCCGTCATGCGGCACCCGACCTCGGTAAACAGCGTAGTGCCCGTGCGCTCGCTGTCCAGTTCCAGAACACGGGCGCGCCTGTTCAGCCAGCAGACGACACGTTGTTCATGATCGAACACCTGCGCCGGCAGGAACAGTACCGCCCCGTCGGCATCGGTGCGCTGCGGGGCGAACAGTCCTGATTGCGGGACCCCCGCCGCCATGCCATTGCGGAAATCCTGAATTTGCATGGGCAGGCAGCGATCGGCGAGAAATTCCACGCCGATGCTGATCAGGCTGCCGGCCTGGTCGTCGAAGCGAATCCAGCGCAGGACCCCGATGGTCCAACGATGACCATCCACGGCCCGCAAGCCGACGAGATCCCCGATCAGCAAGGGCTGTTGGGGGCTGTCCAGGCGCAGACGCACGCCGCCGGCGCCGATGTCGTCCACCTGCCAGTGTTCCGGGGGGTGACGCTTGGTGATCGGCCCCGTGGGTTCATCGCGGGCGGCGATCTCGAGCCCGCGCCCGACATCCTCCCAGGCGGTCGCGGCGGTATTCGGCGAGTCGTCCGCAAGTGGCTGCAGGTCACGCTCGCGGACGGAACGGTGCGGGCTGTCTACCAGGGCGAGATCCGAACCGCGCAGCGCGGCCTTCGACATTTCGAACACGCTGACGCCGCGGTCGCGTTCGTGCAGGGATTTCAGGCCGGTCTCCGGCGCTTCCGCTGCCCCGGTGGTCTCGATCTCGGCCTCACGCCGGCTGCCCATCTCCATCAGCAGAAAATCATGGATACGTTCCAGGCCCATCACGCAGATCCGCTGCAGGTCGCTGGCGCTTTCGCGACTGTGACGGCGGGTCGGCAGGTTCGACCACAGGCGCAACAAGTGTTCGGCCAGCGGCTGTCCCTCGCCGCGGCCGCGCGGTTCCAGGTCGTCGGGGCGTTCACGAAGGGCGTCCAGCGCCGGCGTCAGCTCAATAAAGCAGGCGGGTTCGGTGGCCGGCGTCCCGCGCAGGGCCAGGCCCGGGGCGTGGTCGCGGTCGAGATCGCAGCGCAGCACGGGAAGGTCGGGGTGTTGTTCCGGGTCGGGGGCGGGGGTGCAGGCAAGGGGCAGGGTGTTGGCCCAGCGAGCCAGCAAGTCCATTTCGCCCATCTTCATCGCATTGGGGTCGGTGCTGCCCAGTATCATCAGCCGTGCGCTCATGGCTTCGATGCGGTCCACCTCCAGCGGGCCGAAGCGCTTGTCGGTGGCGGGCCGCTCGTCGGCGATTCCCTGCTCACGCGCGAGGCGCAGCACATCGAACAGCCGCTGCCAGTGGCCCGGCGGCACGGACTGGTACAGCCGCCAGTGGTGCATGCTCAGGGTCCCAAGCAGTGCGACTGCGGCCTGCAGGGGCGCCGTCAGGCGTTCCGCATGCCGGTTGTTGTGCGGGTCCACGCGTTCGCGGACCACCAGCAGCTCCGCGGTGAGGAGGGCGCGCACAGCGGCGTTGTAAACATCGGCACGCTTGCGGCTGCGGTTCCCCAGCGGCAGGGGCCGCTGGCGCAGCAGTCGCTCCATGGCCGGGAGTAGCGGCAGGAGATGATCTTCCAGTATTGCGACCAGCGTGGCTCGGGTTCCGGGGCGAAGTACGATCGCGTTCAGCCCGTCGAGGGCCTCGCGGATGCGCTGGATGCCGAGCTCCGGCTCGCTGCCGGGAAGCTCCGCACACCAGGCGTCCAGTGCTTGCGGGGTCTGGTGGGGGAAGCTGTCGGGACCGGCCGGTTGGGTGGGCAGCTCGGGCAGGGCTTGCAGCATGGGCGTGTCCAGTGGTTGCTGGGCCGGTTGCAGGATTCTGGCGCTACTTTAGCAGCAAACCGCGCAATCGGTGTGGGTGCCAGTGGGGCTCATTCATGCGCAGGAAACGGTGTCTGCAGGGTCTTGCCGGGTTCTCCGGCGATCTCGCGCGCCAGTCGCGGGACCAGGTAGCCCGGCAGGCGGGCGTGCAGGGCGCGGTAGAGTTCGCGCGCGCGGGCGTCTGGTACCTCGAAGTGGGCTGTGCCGCGGGTGCGGTCGAGCTGGTGCAGGTAGTAGGGCAGCACGCCCAGGCGGAAGCCGGCCTCCTGGAGTTCAATCAGGGTCTCGGTGTCGTCGTTGATGCCGGCCAGCAGTACCGCCTGGTTGAGGAGCGTGACCCCGGCGGCGCGCAGGCGATCGATCGCGGCATCGGCCGGTGCGGCGAACTCGCGCGGGTGATTCGCGTGCAGCACCAGGATGTGCTGCAGACGGCCCTTGCCGAGCCAGGCCAGCAGGCGGTCGTCGACCCGTTCCGGCAGCACCACCGGCAGGCGTGTGTGGATGCGCAGGCGCTCGAGGTGCGGGATGTTTCCGAGCCGGTCCGTCAGCCGTTCCAGGCGGGTATCCGACAGGCTCAGCGGGTCGCCGCCGCTGAGGATGACCTCGCGGATGTCCGGATGCGCGGCAATGTAGTTCAGCGCGGGTTCCCAGTCGTCCCGGGCCGGATTGTGGTCGGCATAGTCGAACTCGCGGCGGAAGCAGTAACGGCAGTGGATGGCGCAGGCCCCGGTGGTCAGCAGCAGGGCACGGCCGTGGTACTTGTGCACCACGCCGGGGGCGGCCAGCGCGTTGTGGTCGCCGACCGGGTCACTGACGAACCCCGGGGACTCGAGGGCCTCGCGCGCATCCGGCAGGGCCTGCAACAGCAGGGGATCCCGTGGGTCGCCGGGGCGGATGCGGGCCAGGTAGCTTTCCGGGAGGCGGGTGCGAAACAGCCGGTGCCCGGCCTGCATGCCCGGCAGGGCCTCGGGCGGCAGTCCCAGGCGTGCGGCCAGGGTCTCGGGATCGGCGATCGCGCGCGCAAGCGCCTGCTGCCAGGCCGGCGTGGATGCCGGCTCGGGTGGCTGGGTTCCGCGCGGCTCGCGCGTTATCATGACGGGCTTTGTGGGCATGAATCGTTTCCGGACGGGGCGGCATGTCCGCGCCACGCATCATCGAGGAACAGCGCGCAATGGCAACCTACAGTACCAACGAATTCAAGGCCGGTCTCAAGCTCCTGCTGGACGGCGACCCGCAGGCCATCGTGGAGAACGAGTTCGTCAAGCCGGGCAAGGGCCAGGCCTTCAGCCGGGTCAAGCTGCGCAATCTGCGTACCGGCCGGGTGCTGGAGAAGACCTTCAAGTCCGGCGAGTCGGTGGAGGCCGCCGACGTGATGGATACCGAGATGCAGTATCTCTACAACGATGGCGAGTTCTGGCACTTCATGGTGCCGGACACCTTTGAGCAGTATGCCGTCGGCGAGGCCGCACTGGGTGATTCCGGGCAGTGGCTGAAGGAGCAGGATCTTTGCACCGTGACCTTGTGGAACGGCGAGCCGCTGTCGGTGGTGCCGCCGTCCTTCACCGAGCTGAAGATCACCCAGTGCGATCCGGGCCTGCGCGGTGACACCGCGCAGGGCGGCACCAAGCCGGCCACGCTGGAAAGCGGCGCGGTGGTCAAGGTTCCGTTGTTCGTCGAAGAGGGCGAGACGGTGAAGGTGGATACCCGCAACGGCGAGTACGTCTCGCGCGTGTGAGCCGGACCCCGGCAGGCCCTGCGACATGACCGACTGGCGTCCGGGTGCGGCGCCGGCCCGCGCGGCGCGCGCCCGCCTCCTGGCCGGGCTGCGGGCGTTCTTCGCGGCCCGCGGGGTGCTCGAGGTCGAGACCCCGATCCTGAGCCGGGGCGCGCCGCAAGATCCAATGCTGGAGAGCTGGGAGGCACAGGCCCCCGGCGGCGAGCGCGGCTACCTGCAGACCTCGCCGGAGTACCCGATGAAGTGCCTGCTGGCGGACGGCGCCCCGGATATCTACCAGATCGCACGGGTGTTCCGCGGGGGTGAATCCGGCCCGCGGCACAACCCCGAATTCACTCTGCTGGAGTGGTATCGCCTGGGCCTGGACCACCACGCACTGGCGCGCGAGGTGGTGGCCTTGATCGCGGATCAGGCCGCGAAGTCTCCCGACTGGCACGCGCCCCGGGGGTGCGAGGCGATCGCCTATGCCGATCTGTTTCGCTCGACTTTGGGGGTGGACCCGGCGGAGACGAATGCCGCGGAGCTGGAACGGGTCGCGGGGGACCACGGGCTGGTCATCCGCGGCGGGCTGGATCGGGATGGCTGGCTGGATGCCCTGATCAGCCTGGTGATCGCGCCGGGCTTCCCGCCGGACCGGCTGACAATCCTGTTCGACTACCCCGAGAGCCAGGCCGTCCTCGCGCGCCCCTGCGCGGACCGGCCGGGCTATGCCGCCCGTTTCGAGCTCTACTGGGGCGACCTGGAGCTGGCCAACGGCTATCACGAGCTGACCGACCCCGCAGTGTTTCGCCAGCGCCGCGAGCGGGACATCGCTCAGCGCCGCGCGCGCGGCCAGCCCCTTCCGCCCGTGGACGATCACCTGGAGGCGGCGCTGGAGTCGGGTCTGCCGGACTGCGCGGGCGTAGCCCTGGGCGTGGACCGGCTGTTGATGCGTCTGTTGGGGGTGTCGCGTATCGATCAGGTGATCGATTTCCCCTGGGCGTGACGAAGCCCACCCGGAGGGCTTGTCGCGGCCGGGATGGCGGCACACTATAGGGGCCGTTGCCGAAGGCTCTCATGCAGGATGGCTGGTCTCAATGTCCCCTTGTCGTTTTTCGCGTCGCCCCGGGCCCCGGTCCGGACCTTCCTGGTGTTTCGTAGCCGTCGCTCTGATCCTCTTGTTGTGGCTGGCACCGCTGGCCGCACAGGCCCAGTTCGAGCATCTCCCGGGACCGCTGCAGCGGGCGATCGAGAGCCAGCGTCTGCCGCCGGCAAATGTGGGCCTGTGGGTGCAGCGGATGTCCGATGGCGCGGTCCTCGCGCGCCTGAATGCCGATCAGCCGTACAACCCGGCCTCCACCATCAAGCTGGCCACCTCGCTGGCGGCCTTGCACGAGTTGGGGCCCGAGTACACCTGGACCACCGAGGTGTGGGCTACGCGACCGGTGCGCGACGGTGTGTTGCGCGGCGATCTGGTGATCCGTGGGACCGGCGACCCCGGCATGGTCAGCGAGGAGCACTGGCGCATGCTGGGGCAGTTGCGTCAGACCGGGCTGCGGCGCATCGAGGGCAACGTCATCCTCGACGCCTCGCATTTCGAACTGCCTCCGGGCCATCCGGCCGCATTCAATGACCAGCCGCTGCGGGCCTACAACCAGCTGCCCTATGCCCTGCACGTAAACGCCAACGCCCAGCGCTTCCGTGTGCGGCCGGAGCGGCATGGGAACGGGATTGACGTGACCGTGGATCCGCCGCTGCCGGGGCTGACGATCGAGAATCGCCTGCAGCCGTCGCGTGGCAGCTGCGGGGCCTGGCAACGGGGCATTCGCTTTGACGCCGACCCCGAGGCACAACGCGTGACCCTGTCCGGCGAGTACCCGGTTAACTGCGGGGACTACGAACTGCTGCGGACGGTCCTGACGCCGGAGGCCAATCACGCCGAGATGTTCCGTCTGCACTGGTCGCAGTGGGGCGGTGAGCTGACCGGCGACATTCGCCCCGGCGTGCTGCCGGTGCTGTACGACGAACCGATCCTGCGCCATACCTCGCGGCCGCTGGCGGATCTGATCCGGGTCTCCAACAAGTGGAGCTCCAACGTGATGACCCGCCACCTGCTGCTGACCCTGGGGGCGCGTCACTTTACCCCGCCGGCCACGCTGGAGAAGGGTCAGCAGGCCCTGCTGGAGTCGCTGCGCGGGTTGGGGGTCGAGGTGGGTGGCATGGTGGTCGACAACGGGTCGGGGCTCAGCCGCGACACCCGCATGACCGCGCGCCAGCTGGGCCAGATCCTCGAGGGCGGATGGCAGCACTCTCACCGTCCGGAATTCCAGTCCTCCCTGGCCCTGGCCGGGCTGGACGGGACCCTGCGCAATCGCTTCCGCAACGGCAGCCAGCGCGACCTGCGCGGGCAGATGCACCTGAAGACGGGGCACCTCAACGAGGTCTCTGCGGTCGCCGGCTACGTGCGCACGCAAGGCGGGGACGACCTGGCCGTGGTGGTGCTGGTCAACGACCCCCGCGCGCATCAGGGCCTCGGTCGGAACCTGCAGGATGCCGTCCTGGAGTGGGCCCACCGCCTTTGACGCCCGGCGTTTATCCACCACGAAGCGCGCACGAAGGGTTAGGTTCGCGCGCTTCGTGGTGAGAAGGCCCTGATTGACCTCAGGGTGAGTCGAGCTTCCAGTTGGACATGATCGGGAGGCGCGAGACATCGACCTCCAGGGCCGTCAGCCAGTGTGCGACCATGCGGTTGGAGTTGTTGCGCAGGGTGTAGGCCTCGGGGTGTTCGACAAAGGCCATGTCCCATTCTGTCGATACCTTGCGGTCATCGTGGCCCGCCTGCCAGATTTCCTCCAGCGCCTCGCGCAGTGCCGTAACCCTGGCCCCGGGGACCGTCAGCAGATGCAGTTCCTCCAGCGGCACGCGCAACTGGGTTGCCGTCGCGTCCTCCAGGTTGGAGCCGGTCAGGGATTGCCGGCCGAGGCCCGCCCGTGTGGGCAGGAACAGCCCGGCCAGCCCCTGCAGGGGGTTGATTCGCCGCTCGACGTAAAACGACCAGTCGCCGTAGGAATAGCGCAGCCAGGCGTCCGGGGTCGCGGTCGGCAGGACCAGACTGGAGTGATGGCCGTGGTCCAGGAGTGCCACGGTGACCGGGTCTTCCGGTTCGGCCGGCGGCTGCAGGGTGACTGCGGCGCAGCCTTGCAGGAGCCACAGGGCAATTACGGCCAGCATCAGATGCTCGAGGCGGAACGTGCCTCGGCCGCGCGGCCTGCAAATGCTGGAATGGCGCACGGGTTGGTCAGTGGTGCTCGAGCTTGCCCAGCTCCGAGAGGATCGAGAGCACCAGCGACTCGCCCTGGGCGTCCATGCCGCGGCACAGCACATCCGGGTCACGCTCGCCGTCCACCAGGCGCTTGGTGATGCCACCCAGACGCGCCATGTTGCCCCCGGCCCGGCTCATCTGTTCGGCCATCTGCGACAGCCAGTGCAGCGACTGGGCGTCTCCGTGGGCCGCGCCGTGGATCATCTGGGCCAGCCCCGGTGCGGCCTGCGCCGGATCGCCGCTTTGCTCGGGATCCGGCAGGGTGGAGGGATCCTGCAGGCCGGCCAGGATCGCCGTCAGGATCACCGTGTCCTCGTCGTCCAGCCCCTGCAGCAGGGACGTGTCGCGTTCGCCTTCGAGCACGCGGCGGATGCGCAGGATCAGCTCGCCCCAGCCGGCCTCGTGGGCCTGGTTCAGCACTGGCTCCAGTTCGCGGCGGGTCTCCGGGTTCTGGGTGGCCTGCACCACCAGGTTGATCAGGCCGGCCTGGGCCTGGCGGATCTGCTGGGCATGTTGCGGTTCGATCATGGTGGGTCTGGCTCTTGGTTGTACGGCGGATTGAAACGGCTTCCGGGGGCCTTCCTGCGTGGTTCCGGTGTCCCTGTTGTGGCGAGGTTAGCATGCCCGGCAGTGCGTTCGGCGAGGGCCTGCGGCACAATGGCGGCTCCATTTTCAGAGGATGTCGTGGTGGAAGAACAGACAGCAGTGGGGCTGTGGGTGGCCCTCGGGATTCTGGCCATCGTGGTTGCCGCCCTCGTGGGTTTCTGGGTGGGCCGCGTCACCAGTGACGAGCGCAAGCTGATCCGCGAGCTGGAAGAGGAACTCGACCGGCGCATGCAGGAACTGACCCGCTACCGCAGCCAGGTCAACGACCATTTCGATCGCACGGCCACGCTGTTCGCGACCATGGCGGGTTCCTACCGCGACCTTTACCACCACCTGGCGCAGAGCGCGGAGGAACTGGCAGACAAGCCGACCCGTGATCGCCTCGAGGACCGGGCCGGGCAGTTGCTGTCGCACATGACGCGCCGTGACTACGGCGCCGGTCCCGGCGAGGCGGCCGGCGGCGCCAACGAATCGGACGCCCAGGACGACGAGCCGACCCCCAAGAGTTCCGAGGGCGAGGCACGCAAGCCGGACGAACGCCCGCGCCCCGACTGACCCGTGACCGCGGAGTCGGTTTGGGATCACCGCGGCGCACAGGAAGGGACGAAGAAAACCTGAAAAGCATCACCCGGTCGGTGTAAAGACTGGATGATGGGCAAGACCGCAACGGAGGCGCAAGACGCTTCCGTCACCGCATTCCTTCCGATCTCCCCGCCTTCATGCGCTTCGTGATGAAAGGCCCTTTGCCCTGGAGCGTGCGCACCGCGCCGGGGTGTGCCCGACGCGCTGCGGGGTGGGATCAGAGGGCGGAGATCTGCGCCCGGATCTGGTTGTCCAGATTCTGGATCCAGTTGTTGTAGTTCGGGTGGATATTGCCGTCCGCGTAGTTCAGGTTGGTGCTGTCCTTGTAGCGAATGCTGTATTCACCCGCCGCATAGGGGATCTCCACTTCGGCGACGTGGTCGCGCAGCGCAAGTCGCCCTTCGAGAAGCCCCGGTTCCACTTCTTCCATGCGCCAGCCCAGCGCTGTTCCGGCGGTGCGGATGGCGCGTTCCATCTGTTCGGCGCTGGGGCGTTCACCCGCAACATCGGTGACCGTGGTATCGCTGACGTTGTGCACGGGGACCGTGCCGCGGCAGCCGGCCAGCGCGATCAGGCTGGCAAACAGGATGACCAGCAACGTCCTGGTATTCATGGCGTTTTCCTTCTGGGATGGGTGCGTCGAGAGTGTAGACATGCGTGCCGGTGGTTTCCAAGGGCGCGGCCCGGAGCGGCACGCCGGGGCCTTCAGCGCACCAGGCCCCGCGAGCGCAACAGCCCCAGCGGGCGCATCCCGCGGCGCAGCAGGTGGCCGGCGACCATGGCGATGATGCGCAGGGTGTCCGCGGTCGCGCGGTAATGGCTGGGGCGGTGGTTCTCCGGGTAGATACAGCGTACCGGGACCACCCGCACCGGGAATCCCAGCCGCTCGGCGACGATCAGGGCCTCGCTTTCGAACACGAAGCCGCGCGCCCGGTGATGACGCAGCTCGAGGCGTCGCAACAGCGCCGCGGGATACAGGCGGAACCCCGACTGCGAATCCTGCAGCGGTTGCCCCGAGGCCCAGGCAATCCAGAAGTCCGCCATGCGGTTGCCGAACAGGCGCAGCGGCGGGGTATGTTCGCGGCCCTTGAGTCGGGCCCCCAGGATCAGCCGCTCGGGGGTCTCGCGCCAGGCGGCGATGAGGGCCGGGATCTCCGTGGTGTCGTGCTGGCCGTCGGCGTCCAGGGTCACCACGGCATCGGCTCCGGTGGCCAGGGCATGCTGCATCCCGGCCCACAACGCGGCCGCCTTGCCGCCATTCTCGGGCTGGCGCAGGACCTCCGCCTGGCCCTCGATCAGGCTTGCGGTCGCATCCTTGGAGCCGTCGTCCACCACGATCACCCGGTCCACGTGGGCGCGGGCGCCGGCGACGACGTCTTCGATGGTGGCGGCCTCGTTGTGGGCCGGGATCAGGGCAACGACGTGGCTCATGGCGGGGTCAGGCGAGGGCGCCGTTGACGCCGATCACCTGACCGGACACGTAGCTGGCGCCCTCGCTGGCGAGGAAGCCGACCACACTCGCGACCTCCGCGGGCTGGCCGGCGCGGCGCATGGGTACGACGCTGCGGATGCGGTCGGCATCGAAGCTCGAATCGCTCATCGGGCTTTCGATGATCCCGGGGGCGACCGCGTTGGCGGTAATCCCGCGCGAGGCGACCTCCTGGGCCAGCGAGCGAATGGCACCATGGAGCCCGGCCTTGGCCGCTGCGTAGTTGGCCTGGCCGCGATTGCCGATCTGCCCGGCGACGGAGGAGATCGCCACGACCCGGCCCCAGCGGGTGGTGATCATCGGCAGCAGTAGTGGCTGGGTGACGTTGTAGAACCCGTTCAGTCCGACGTCGATCGGTCGGTCCCACTGCTCGCGGCGCATTCCGGCCAGCGGCGCATCGTCGTGGATGCCTGCGTTATGCACCAGGATCTGCACCGGTTGTTCGGCCGCCAGGGGCTCCAGGGCCTCGCGGCAGGCCCCCTCGTCGGTGATGTCGAACACCAGCACGCGGGCCTGGCCGCCGTCGGCGCGGATGGCCGCGGCTGTTGCTTCGGCCGCGTCGGCATTGCGATGGGCGTGCAGGACCACCTCATGGCCAGCCGCGGCCAGGGCTTGGGCAATGGCGGCGCCGATGGCACCGCTGGCTCCGGTAATCAGGGCGCGTGCAGTCACGGGGTCTTTTCCTCGTCGGCGGGTTGCAGGATCACCGTCGCACGGGCGCTCAGCACCGGCCGGTCACTGGCGGTGACCCGCAGGTCGTAGATCGAGCTGTGGGTATCCGACAGGATGCGTTCGGCGTGGATCTCGAGCGGGTCGTCGAGGCCGTCGAGACGTTGGACCCGCAGTTGCAGGTTGCGCACGGCCGCCAGGTAGCCGGCCCGGGGCGGGCCGCCATCCGCCAGCAGCGCCCCGTGCACGGCCATGCCCTGGGCGCCGTATTCCAGTGCCGCCAGGGCATGCAGGCCGCCTTCCCCGCGCAGCGGGTTGGCCGGATCCCGGTGGCTGTCGGCACGACAGTGGATGGCGTCGTCGGACCAGGCCTCTACCGAATCCAGCAGGCACATCGCCCCCGCGTGCGGCAGCAGCCGGCAGATGGCGTCGTGATCCAGGGTTTCGGGTCGGGATGGCATGCGCGGGATCTTCCTGATCCAAGCGATTGTTCAGGGCTCGATGCGGATGCTCAGCGACCGGCCCAACGGGGCGTCAAGCGTAACATGGCCGGCCGTGCCCCGGGCCAGTTGCTCCAGCAGCGGCAGGGCGCGTGCCGCCGGGTTGCTCGCGCGCAGGGCCTCCAGTTCGTCTGCCCCGCAGCGATCGGCGGTGGCGGGTCCCTTGAGGTCCATCTGCAGCCGCCAGGTGGCGCCCTCCACCGGCCCCAGGCGCAGGGCGACCGCGAACGCATGGTGGATTGGGCGCACGCGGATGAATGTCTCCATCGACGGTACGTCGTAGCAGGTGAGCAGCACCTCGCCACCCTCGCACTGTTGCAGCGTCGCGGCCTCCAGCAAGCCGGCGGCCACCGTGGCGTTGTAGCCGGATACGGCGGTCGCCGGGGCGGGGTTGCGGGTGGCGATCGACCAGTTACCGGCCGGGGCGTTGTGCACCGAATTGTGGAACTGGACCGGCGAAACCACCGGCTCCGGCTGGGTGAGCGCGTCGCAGATGCGATCGATGATGTCCATGTCGCCGGAGGACGAGGCGAACACGCTGCGCAGTTGGCTGCGATCGCTGTCGGTCGTGGCCTCTTCCGCCACCTTCAGGGCCAGGCGGATCGTGGTCGTGGTGCGTCGACGCTCGTTGGCGGGGAGCAGCCGCACGGGTGGGATATTGATCGCGTCGCCCGTCAGAGGCGCCGTGCCGGCGAGGATGGCGCGGGCGGTCTCGAAGTCGTCCAGTCCCGGGCCCAGCAGTCCGACCGCATGCAGACCGATGGTGTTCATTGCGGTGCCTCCAGCAGCAGGCTGCAGTTGTTTCCGCCGAACCCGAAGGCGTTGACCAGGACCCGCCGAACCGGGCGGTCCTCGGTCTCTGCCCGTGCATCCAGGCCCAGTTCCGGGTCCGGGTGCCGCAGCCCGGCGGTCGCCGGCACGAAGCCGCCGGCCAGGCTGGCCAGTGCCTGCGCGACCCCCACCGCGCCGGCGGCCCCGAGGGTATGTCCGGTCAGGCCCTTGCTGCCCACCGCGCGCGGGGTCGGGCCCAGGCGGTGGATCAGGGCGCGGGCCTCGGAACGGTCGTTGGCCGGGGTCGCGGTGGCATGCATCAGCACATAGTCGATCTCGTCGCCTTGCCGCCCTGCACGGTCCAGGGCTTGCTGTAGTGCCGTCGCGGCCCCCAGGCCTTCCGGGTGCGGGGCGGACATGTGGTGGGCATCGCTGGATTCGCCGTAACCGGTCAGCCGTGCGCCTTGGGCATTCGCGGAGGGGCGCTCCAGCAGGAAGAAGCCGGCGGCCTCGCCGATTGAGATCCCGGTCCGGTCGCGATCCAGTGGGGTGCAGGGCTGCGCGGCGACCAGCTGCAGGGCGTTGAAGCCGTACAGCGTCATGCCGCACAGGCTGTCGACGCCGCCGACCACGGCGGCGTCGCACAGTCCCGCCGCGATGTAGCGCCGGGCATCGGCAAAGACCTTGGCGCTGGACGAGCAGGCAGTGGAGACCACCATGGCGGGGCCGGACAGGCCGAGGCGGGTGGCAACAAAGTCGGCCAGCGAGAACATGTTCTGGGTGTGCTGGTAGTCGTAGTCCGGTGGCAGGGCCCCGGTCTGCGGGTCACGCCGGTGGTACGCGGCCTCGGTGGCGGCGATCCCGGAAGTGCTGGTGCCCAGCAAAACGGCTACCCGATCGGCCCCGTGGCGCTCCACTGCAGCCGCCACCGCAGCGACGAAGCCGTCCTGGCGCAGCCCCAGTTCGGCCAGCTGGTTGTTGCGGCATTGGAACGGGGCCAGGGCACCCTCGAGGGCGATGGCTTCCACACCCGGCACGCGGCCGACGTAGGTGTCCAGGTTGACGCGCTCCAGGTCGCAGGCACGCAGTCCGCTGGTGCCGCTGCGCAGGGCCTCGGCGTTGGCGGCGATCCCGGTGCCGGCGGCACTCGTCAGGGTGTGGGCAGTGATGACCAGGGGGTCCATGGACGGGCGTATCTGCGGGTTGTGGCCGGAGGGGTTTCCGGGTGGATTGGGCCAGTTCGGCGTTGCTTCAGGCAGTTTGCCGGCGGCTGGCCTCGGGGGCCAGCAGGGCCGCTGCGAGGAAGGAAAATACCACGCCCAGCACCACCGTGAGGCCCATGGCCTGCAAGACCGGAAGACTGGACAGGGCCAATAGACCGAACACCACCAGCGTGGACAGTGCGCACACGCTGACCGAGCGCAGGTTGCGCAGGCGCGCCGTGGCATCCCGCAGCGGGCGGCTGAAAAACACGGCGTAATCCAGGCACAGCCCGGTGATCAGCAGTAACGCGATCAGGTGGAACAGCGACAGCTGGATGCCCAGCAGGATCAGTGTGGCCAGGGTCAGCAGCAACCCGGTGCCCACCGCGGACAGGATGCGCAGGCTGCGTCCCGGCGCTCGGGTGACGACCAGCAGCAGGAGGGCCACCGCGACCATTCCCAGCGCGAGCCGTTGCAGGGCCTCGACGCGAAAGCCGATCACCAGTTCTTCGGAGGCGCGGAAGAAGTCGATGTGGCGGATGCCCACCCCGTCCAGTTCCGGCACGCTGGCCAGAGGCGCGTCTTCGGCCCAGCGGGTCAGGGCATCGGGGTCATGGACGCCCTGCAGGCGCACCCAGGCGATCCAGCCAGTGCCGTCATCGCGGGGCTGGAGCAGGGGTTCCAGGGCATTGCGCAGCGGCCCGTCGGGAAGGCCCTCGGGTTCCAGCAGGTCTTGCTGGCGGGCCGTCTGGATGTCGTTCACGAAGGGCTCGAAGGCCCCGTCGCGAAACCCCAACCCTGCGCCCGCCACCTCCAGGCGTTCGCGCAGGGTATCGGGTTCCGGCAACGCGGCTTGACGCTCGCGCTGCAGTGCCCGGCTGGGCAGGACGTTCGCGGCATGGCCGAAGCCGTCCAGGGCCCCGGTCTCGCGCAGGGCCTCCAGGCCCGGTGTCAGGGCCTCGCTGCCGCGCAGGGCCTGTTCCGGCGTCTCGCCGCTGACCAGCAGGGCATGGCGGACGTCCGGCAGCCCCAGGGCGCTGCGCAGGTCCTGGTCGAGCGCAACCTGGTCCTCCGGTATCGGGTGCAGGGCGGACAGGCGATCCTCCCAGGGGAAGGGGTCGGCAGTCGCGACCACGATGATCGCGGCCAGGGCCAGCAGGGCGAGGCCCCAGCGCGCGATGGCAGGGGGCTGGGCGAGACCCGTGGGCAGGGGCAGGCGCAGCGGTGGCAGGCCTTCGCGCTGCAAGCGGGTGGGGACCAGCGTGGGCAGGATCCAGCGGGTGACCACGGCGGCCACGGCCACACCGGTCAATACGAACAGCCCGAGCTGGGCCATGCCGGAGAACCCGGTCATCGCCATCAGGGCATACACCAGTACCGTGCTGCCGGCCCCCAGGGCAATGGCGGGCCACAGCTCGCGCGCGACCTGCGGGAGGCGCCCGCCGTCGGCCCGTTCGCCGCCGGACGGTTCACTATCGCCTCGTTGTGCATGGGCGAACAGGTGCAGCGGATAGTCGAGGGCAATGCCCAGCACGGTGATGCCGAAGGCCAGCGCGATCCCGTGCAGGTGCCCGAAGACCAGCGTAACCACGGCCGCGGCGATCAGGATGCCGCTCGCCAGTGGCACGGCCGCCAGCCAGACCGGGTGCGGATGGCGGAACACCGCCAGCAGCAGGAGCGCCAGCGCGATACTGGCGCCGGCGGTGATCCAGGTGACTTCGCCGCGGATGGTGGCGCGGGATTCCACCGCGATCACCGCCGGGCCGGCGATCTGCAGGCGCAGATCCGGCTCGTCGAGGTCGCTGAAGGCCGCGTGCGTGCGTGCGATCAGGTTCGCCTGGGCATCCAGGTCCATACCGTCGGCCGCGCTGCGCAGCACCAGAAGGGCCCGTCCCCGGTCGGGGGTGACCCAGACGCCTTCGGCGCCGGTCGTCGCCTGGCCACCGCTGGCGGCGAGCTGCTCCAGGACGGCCCGCGTCTCCGCGGTGGGGTCGCGCGGAATCAGTTCCCGCGGCAGTTCCGGGACGGCACTGGCGAGGTCGTCGCGGCGGGCCTCCAGGTGTTCGCTCAGGCGGTCCTGGCTGAAGTGTTCGGCATCGACCCGGGGGCTTAGCAGGTAGCGATGCTCGATCAGGAAATCCAGCGCCGGGTCGTCGGGGTCGAGGCGGCCGTTGTGGATGCCGGCAACATCGGGGGCATCCTCCAGGGCCGCGACCAGTGCATCGCTGGCTGCCGCCCGCTCGCGGGCCTCGCCACCGGCGATGGCCAGCAGCAGCATGCGTCCGGCGGGGCCGGCCCCGGGGTCCAGGGCGATCCCGTCCGCGCTGGCCGGGTCCGGGGCAAAGCCCTGGAGGTCGGTGACCAGTTCGCCGCGCAGGGTCAGCGTCAGCGTGGCCAGGAGCAGGGCGGCCAGCCAGAGCGTCAGGGCAACGCGGGAGGGGTGGCGGCGCAGCAAGGGCTAGTGGTCCTTCAATGGGATCATTGCGGGTTCAGCGCTCCTGTGGCGTTTCGCTGCAAGGCGCGGTGCGCAGGCAATGGCCGTAGCCCTTGGCAAGCGCCGCAACGCCGCAGCGGAGCACCACAGGAACGCCCGAAGGGTTGGTCTGTCAACGCCCATGGCCGCGTTCCGGCTCTTGTAAAGGGCTACGGCCATTCACTGCGAGCCGCGCCTTGCCCTGAACGTTGACAGACCAACTGAACCCGTAATGATCCCATTGAAGGACCACTAGGGAAACACTGATTAATGTGCACGCTCGCGCTCGAGTCGCTTTTGCGTGCGAACAAGGCGCGGTGACTGCCGTGCAGTCATTCTGCACAAGGGAGCCGCAACGCCGTTCCCGCGCAAAAGCGGCCGAGCCCCTTCGGGGTTGGCACCCCAGGTTCCCCGATCCTGCGTTGCGCCGCTTGCTGGTAGAACCACTACCCGCTGCACAGCGCGCCTTGTCTCGGAAAACCTGGGGTGCCAACGCGAGCGTGCACATTGATCAGTGTTTCCCTAGTCCGCGTACTGCGGCGGTTCGAAGCGCATGCGACTGTGGTGGCCGCCAGCCTCGATGGTGACCAGTTCGTGCAGTTCGCCGCCGGCGCCTCTCAGGGTCAGTTCGGGGACCATGCGGCGCAGCGCGCGATCCTGCGGGACCAGCGCGAGGGTCCAGGCGTCGATGTCCCCCGTGACGTCGATCTCGAAGTCGGCCTCCAGCGTCTCGCGGTCGCCGGTCAGCAGGGCGCGGAACAACCCGGCCAGGGTGGCCAGGGCGGGCTGTTCGTTGAGGTCGATCTCGCGGCTGGTGCCGCGGCGTTCCAGGGTTAGGGTGTCGCCCCCGATGTGCACGGTCTCGCCACGCGGGCCGTCGACCTGGCGGGTAAGGGTGTCGGGGGGATCGAAGGCCAGGGAGCCCGAGCGGGTCTCCGGGAATTCCAGCATCGGGTCGTCGCGGCGTTCTTCGAACGCGAGGGTCGCCGCGCGCTCGGTGGTCAGGGCTTCGAGCAAGGCGCCGAGGGTGTCGTTGGCCAGGGCCGAAACAGGGACGAGCAGGCCCAAGGCCAGGATCAGCGTGATGCCGGACTGGCGGATACGCGGGCCAAAGCCGTGGCCTCGCCTATTTGGATGCATCGTCCCAGAAGTCATAGAAATTGAACCAGTTGTAAGGGGCCTCGCGCACCCGCGCATCGAGGCGATCGGCGTAGCGCTGTACCCAGTGTGCCAGGGCTGCATCGCGCTGCCCGCGCGGGGCCTCGATGGTCTCGGCGAAAGGTTCAAAGAAGATATCGTAGCGGTTGCCCCCGCGATAGAGCCCGAAGCACAGGATCACCGGGACCTTGAGCACCGCGGCCAGCAGCAGCGGGCCTTGCGGGAACAGCGCAGTGTCGCCGAGGAAGTTGCAGGCGACCATCTTGTCGCTCTCGGCGACGCGGTCGCCCAGCGTCGCGATCAGCTCGCCGCGATCCAGGCACTCGCGGGCCTGGATCAGGGTCTCGGTACGCCCCAGCGGGATCACCGAGGCGGCGACCTCGGGGTTCAGGGCCTCCAGGACCTGGGTGATGCTCTGGTTATGGTCGTTGTACATCAGGACCTTGACCGGAAAGTCGTACTTGCCCACCGCCAGCGCCCGCAGGGCCTCGAAGCTGCCCAGGTGCGCGCCCAGCAGGATCGCGCCGCGGCCACTGTCCACGTGTTCCAGGAAGGTCTCGCGGTTGTGTACCTGGATGTCCAGACAGGCGTCCTTGCCGGCGAGCAGGAAGACGCGGTCGAGGATGACCGCCGCAAAGCAGTGCAGGTGCCGGGCCAAATCGCCCAGGCGCGGTTCGCGCCCCAGGACGCGGCGCAGGTAGTTGCGACTGTGGCGGCGCGACTGCGGTGCGAACAGCAGGAAGTAGGCCGTGATCGGGTAGAGCAGGGTGCGGCTGGCGCGGCGCCCGAGATTCAGGGCCACCCAGAGGATGATGCGCAGGGCCAGGGGCGAGCCCCGTTCCGCCTGCTGAAACCAGCCGCGGCTCATGCGTCCGCGGTGTCGTGAGTCGTGATCAGTTGGCCGGCACAGAAGGTGACGGGGGCCTCGCCATCCGCCGCGAGTACGCGGAAGGCCTGACGGCCGCCGTGCCCGGGCGGATCGATCTCGACCCGGAATGCCGTCTCGGGTCCCAGGGGTGCGAGGAACTTGACCTGGGGGAGGGCCTCGACCGGCCCGAGACCGTGGGCGTGGGCCACCGCCGCGACCTGGTCGAGGATGACCACGCCGGGCACCACCGGGTGACCGGGGAAGTGTCCGGGAAGGGATGGGTGACCGGCCCCGATGCGGCGAATGGTGGACTGGATGAGGGTCTGCATCAGGGCGGGCGGCTCAGGCGCACTGGCCGTGGTGGGCGAGCAGGTCCAGCAGGATCTGGCGCGGCAGCTTGCCGGTGGCCGAACGCGGCAGGTGCTCCACGCGGACCAGCGGGCGCGGCAGGAACAGCGGGTCCATGCACTCGGCCAGTGCGGCCTGGATTTCGGCCGCGCTGCGATCCGGTGCCACCACCAGGGCGGCCAGCCGGGTCACGCCGTGCGCTTCCTGATCGGTGCCTGGCGGAATGAACACCCCGTCGAGTACCCCGGGGATTGCGTTGAGCCGGCGGTTGAGATCGGCCAGGGAGGCGCGTTTGCCGGCGATGTTCAGTTGATCGGCGAGGCGCCCCTCCATGCGGAAGTGGCCGACGTCCCGGACCTCGATGTGGTCCGGAAGCGGGACCGCTTCGGGGTGCTGGGGTCCCTGGACGCGCGCGAGGCCGTCGTCATTGCGGCGCAGTTGCACCCCGGGGTAGGCCGTCCAGTCGGATTCGCGGGTGGTGCGGCGGGTCGCAATGGCGCCGGCCTCGGTGCAACCGTAGATCTCGTCCAGCCGGCAGCCGAACACCCGTTCGGCCTGGCCGGCCGTTTCCGGGTCCAGGGGCGCGGTTGCGCAGAGGATGCGTTCCGGGGTCGGCCACTCCAGCCCCGCACGCAGGCAGGCGCTCAGATGAAAAGGTGTGGTGACCAGAACGGCCGGGGTGCAGTCCGCCAGTGCGGCACGGATGTCCTCGGGGTAGAACGGGCGTCCGGCGAGCAGGGTGGCGTGCCCCAGCAGGGCGTACAGGAGCGTGGACTCCAGACCGTACATGTGCTGCGGCGGGACCGTGCCGATCAGGGTCGGTCCGGAGCCATCCACCAGATCGAAGCATTCCAGCGCCTGGCAGGTGACAGCATGCAGGGCCTCCCAGGTCCGCGCATGGGCCGTGGGGGTGCCGGTGCTGCCGGAGGAGAAGGCCAGAACGGCGGTCTGGTCGGCGGGGATCTCGGGGATCGCCCCGGTGGCCTCGCCGGCTGCGCCGCAGGCGGACACCCGCAGGATCGGGATTGCGATCTCGGCATCCGGGCCGTCGACCAGGGCAGGCGCGTCCGGGTATTGGCTGGCGATCTCGGCCAGGGTAGTGCTCCCGCGGTTCGGGGGCAGCAGATTGACCTGGCCGCGCAGCAGAATGGCGGCAAAGGCGACCGCGAAGTGGTAGCGGTCCTGGCACAGGTTGAAGGCCGCCCGCGCCTGCGGCAGGCGTGCGGCCAGAGCCTGCGCGTCGGCGAGGAAGGCGGCGCGCGAGATCGCCCGATCGCCGATGCGCGCCAGCGGGGCGGGCGTGTCGGCGATCAGTGGTCGAGTGACCTGCTGGGTATCTGTCACGGGTGCCTCAGCATCCGGTGGTGATCGACCCGCGCCAGCTCCATCAGATAGGCCAGGAAGCCGTTGTGCGGCTCGTCGCGCAGGAGCCAGCGGCGCAGCGGATACTCCAGCAGGAACAGGCCGGCCAGCAAAAGGTAGTTGATCCCGTTGGCAAACATGGCCCAGGTGGTGGCGGTGGCGAACAGCGCCAGCCAGGCGGACACGATTGCCAGTCCGGCACACAGCAGGGCCCAGGTAATGGTGAGGTTGCGCGTGTAGCGGTGCACCGCGGGGGTGTCGGAGGCCCCCATGGCCAGGGCATAGCGCGTGATCAGCGGGGTGGAGTCGCTGCGTAGCGAACGCGCGAACAGAAGCGACAAGAGCCCCATGATGAGCACCGGCAATGTGTACAACAGCCAGGTGGCCATCCCGCCGAGGAGCAACAGGCTTATGCCCACGGCCAGGCTCGCGGCCAGCACGCCACGTCCGGTGGCGGCCAGCGAGGCCCATGCAGCCACCAGGATCAGGCTGGCCAGGACCGCCAGCGGCACCAGCGGGATCTCGAAGGTCACGCCGAGGACGACCGCGACCGGATAACTCAGGGCCACGCAGGCGGCGAGTGGGGTGTTCACGACGTGGCTCGGTTGGCCTCGATATGGGCGCTCAGCGCACGCAAGGACGCGAAGATCTCGCGGTTGTTTTCGTCGTCCGAGCGGATCTGGACGCCGTAGGCGCGGGAGATGGCCAGGGCCAGCTCCAGGGCATCGATGGAATCCAGCCCCAGTCCTTCACGGAACAGCGCATCTTCCGGCTCGATTTCCTCCGGCGCGACCTCCTCCAGATTAAGGGAAACACTGATTTAATCCGCCGTGGGTCCCGCCCGCCTGGCGGGTTTGGGATAATGGCGCCAGGTTTCCTGCCCGAGGTGATGGCCGATGTCCCAGCGCAGCTTTTCCGATCTCGAGTACTCCGCCAAGCGCAAGCAGACGCGGCGCGACCGCTTTCTGGGGGAGATCGATGCGATCACGCCCTGGGCGGCGCTGGTGGAGGCGATCGAGCCGCACTACCCGAAGGGGAAGCGGGGTCGTCCGCCGATTGGTCT
>NZ_KB898904.1:0-55715 GCF_000377925.1 Thioalkalivibrio sp. AKL12 | reverse complement strand
CGCTGGGGGACCTGACGCCGGTCGAATACCGGCAGTTACACACCCCGGAAACCTCTAGTTATGCGTGGACCTAATCCGGGGAAGTCGACACTTCAGCGGACGAACACCTCCCCGGTATCCTTCGATGAACCAAATATTTTGCCGACTGGGCCTATCAGATCGGCCGGCACCACTGGGAGAACCTTGGGGTGGTCAGCACGTTGCTCGTGCACCGCGAGAAGACGAAAGCGCTGCGGGATCGCCTGAAGGCGGAGGGGATGACCGACCCCAAGGAACGGGCGAAGCATGCGGTGCATCGCCGGGCGTATGTCGATCGGGCGGTCGATATCTGGGAAGCGCGCAGCCAGGGGCAGGCCCGTCAGCTTTTCGGTTTCCGCGAGGGCTACATATTTCGAGACGCGACGAGCGACGCGTTGATGCAGGTTCTGGCCGTGCTGGATAACGAGCTTGAGGTTGCCGAGCGGGTGATGCCGACCGAACGATTCGGGCGGGCCTATCGGCTAACTGACGTGGATTTTGCGGAGCACCTGCGCTGGGGGGCTTCGCTCGAGCGTTTCGAGGTACCCGCTTCCAGCCTGCGGTCCGAGCTGACTCGGGTGGAAGTCTCTCGAGACCAGCGCGAGCCGCATAACGGGGTCGGGCCGCGGTAATTGCCGAATATCCCGGAGAAACGGCGTGCGTGGAAGGTCGATTACGGGCTTAGGGTTTGTGTATCTGCCCAAAAAACGGTCAGTCGGTGTAGATCATGCGGCGGGTCATGCCGCCGTCGGCGGTCCAGATCTGGCCGGTGACGAAGCCGGCGTCCGGCCCGAGCAGGAAGACGGTGAGGGCGGCGATGTCGGCGGGCTGGCCGACGCGCCCGGCCGGGTGCTGGGCGTGGTCCTGTGCGGACAGGGGCTCGGCCTGTTGATGGTCGGGACTGCGGGCGTCGATCCAGCCGGGGCGGATGGCGTTCACGCGGACGTCCGGCCCGGCGCTGATGGCCAGGGCGTGGGTGAAGGCGTCGAGGCCGCCCTTGCTGGCGGCGTAGGCCTCGGTATCCGGTTCCGACTGCAGGGCGCGGGTGGAGCTGATGTTCACGATGGCCCCATGGCGGCGACGCAGCAGGGACAGGGCGTGCTTGGCGAGCAGGAAGGCACCGGTCAGGTTGGTGTCCAGCCAGCGCTGCCAGTCGACGAGCTCCAGTTCTTCCAGGGGGCCGGAGTGCGGGTCGCTGATGCCGGCGTTGTTGACGAGGGCATCGAGGCCGCTGTGCCATTCATCCGTGCGGCAGATCACTGCGCGTACCTGATCCTCGTTGCGGACATCCAGGGTCATGGCCCGGGCGGCGCGGCCCAGGCGCGTGGCCGCCTGTTTGCATTCGGGGCCATCGATATCGGCCAGCACGACCTTCCAGCCATCCTGCACCAGGCGCTCGGCGATGCCGAGGCCGATGCCGCGCGCCGCGCCGGTGACCAGCGCGACCCGAGAATGACTTTGACGGGGCGTGTGCTCAGACATTCAAGGTCACGGGTGAGCCTTGCTGCCCACGGCTGGCGCGATAGGCGGGGCGACATGAGTCATGCGGTTTCGGTCTCGTGCGCGAGCATGTTCATGATCAGGCGGATCATCGTTTCCTTGTTGTCGGGGTCGGATTCCGCCACCAGCAGGGTCAGGGCGGCCAGGCCTACATCGTTGATCACGGGCTCGCCGGCGGGGCTGATGAGACGGTGATTGCGATGCAGGAAGTCGACGAACAGGTAGGCGGCGCTGCGCTTGTTGCCGTCGGAGAACGGGTGGTTCTTGATCACGAAGTACAGCAGGTGCGCCGCCTTGGACTCGACCGTGGGGTAGGCCGGTTCGCCGAATACGGACTGGTCCAGGTTGCCCAGTAGCGACTCGAAGCCGTCGCCGCGCTCCTGGGCGAAGAGTTCGGTTGCCTGTTTCTTTGCGACCAGGTCTTTCTTTAGCGTGGCGAGGGCGCTGCGCGCCTCGTCGGGTGTTGGAAGTGTGCCCCCACTCTCGGCCCTGGGCTCGGTCAGCAGGCCCTCGTCGTAGCGCTGCAACAGCAGGAAGGTCTGGGCGTAGCGGGTGACGATGTCGACCAGCCCACGACCGGCTTCGACGCCCAGTTCCGGGCTGCGGGCGGTACGGCGCACCAGCTCCAGTGCGGCTTCCAGCTCCCGGGCGTTGGTCTCGAAGCGCTGGCGGTTGAGGGTCCAGCCCCGGGTCAGGTGTTCGCGCAGCACGCGGGTGGCCCATTGGCGGAAGTGCACAGCACGGCGGGAGTTGACCCGGTAGCCAACCGAGATGATGGCGTCGAGGTTGTAGTGCTTGATGCGTCGTGAGACCTGGCGAGCGCCTTCCTGTCGAAGTACCGAGGAATCCTCGGTAGTTGACGGTTCATCGAGTTCGTCGTCTTTGTAGATGTTCTTGAGATGCAGACCGACGTTGTCGGTTGAGGTGTCAAAGAGCTCGGCCATCTGCCGCTGCGTCAACCAAACGGTATCGCGTCCGGTGTCCAGTCGGACTTCCACGATGTGGTCGGCATCATCTTCGTAAATGACGATCGGGGTTTCGTCTTCCCGGGTCATGTCGGATCCTCTTCCTTGAGGGGTTGCTGTTTTATAGCTTGTTCCTGGCTGTGTTTCCTGTCACCAGCTGGCCGGGTGGATGCTCTCACCGTATTACTCGCCTGATGCCGGCGGAAGGTTGTAGAAGGCTCGGGCGGTCGCGGTGGTGTGGGCGGCGAGTTCTTCGGTGGTTTCGTCGCGCAGTTTGGCCACGTATTCGCCGATGTGGGGGAGGAAGGCGGGTTCGTTGCGGCGGCCGTTGCCGATCTTCTTGCCGGTGCCCTTGGGCAGGCTGCGCGGCAGCAGGTACGGGGCGTCGGTCTCGATCATCAGGCGGCCGCGCGGGATGCGCGGGACCAGCGGGTGCAGGTGGTGGCCGCGGCGTTCGTCGCAGACCCAGCCGGTGATGCCGATGTGGCAGTCGAGGTCGAGGTATTCGGCCAGGGCGTCGGCCTCGCCGGTGAAGCAGTGCACCACGGCCGCCGGCACCTTGTCGCGCCAGCGGCGCAGGATCTGGGCGAAGTCGTGGTGGGCGTCGCGTTCGTGCAGGAACACCGGCAGGCCGAGGTCGGCGGCCAGCTCCAGCTGGGCCTCGAAGGCGCTGCGCTGCTGCGGGCGCGGCGAGTGGTCCCGGTTGTAGTCCAGACCCATCTCGCCCATGGCGACCACGTTGGCGTCCGCGCGGGCGAGGTCACTGAACCGGGCGGCGATCGCGTCGGTCCACTGTTTGGCGAGATGTGGGTGCACGCCCAGGGTGGCGCGGCAGCAGTCCGGATAGCGGTCGGCGATCTCCAGGCACTTTTCGCTCTGGTGGGCGTCGGCGCCGGTGATCAGCATCCAGGAGACACCGGCCTCGCGGGCGCGTTCGAGGACCTCGTCGCGTTCCTTGTTGAACGATTCGTGGGTGAGGTTAAAGCAGATATCGATCCATTCCATGCGCGGTATGCTAACGGATTGGACGCGTGGTGCCAGTTCCCGGGCCTGTCATTGCGAGGGGCCGTCGGCGACGGGGCACGCACAAAAGCGCGAAGCGCGTTGAACGGCCGCAGGCCGGCCCGAAGGGCGAGTCCATCGCTCTGCCAGCTTTGGGAGATTGCCGCGGTGCCTTCGGCGCCTCGCAATGACCGGGAAACAAGCAGCGTCATCGCGAGGAGCGCAGCGACGTGGCGATCGCCGTGGGTTGCCCCGGCGCTGGTCCGGACGAACGCCGAGGGTTTCTTCGGTAGATTGCCACGGCCCCTGCGGGGCCTCGCAATGACGGGGCGGGGAGCACGTCATCGCGAGGAGCGGAGCGACGTGGCGATCTGTGGGGTGGCCCCCGCGCCGGGACGGAGAAACGTGGGGGTTGCGGATGGAAGTTGCCACGGCCCCTGCGGGGCCTCGCAATGACGGGGTGGTGGTCCGGGTTTGGGGCTGAGGCCGCGCCGGCGTGTTAAACCTTGTGCAGTGCTTTTGATTTGGAGTTTGGAATGCGTGATGCGAGCCCCCTGGCGGTTTATCTGAACGACTATCAGCCGCCGGCGTTTGTGGTGGAGAGCCTGGAGCTGGACTTTGATCTGGCGGCGGCAGCCACCGAGGTGACGACGCGCATGGCGGTGCGGCGCAACCCGGAGGCGGTGGAGCCGGATGCGCCGCTGCGCATGTATGGCGATGGCGTGGAACTGGTCTCGTTCACGGTGGACGGCGCCAAGCCGGCCGAGGGTTTGCTGGAACAGGACGCCGAGGGGCTGCTGCTCCACGGCCTGCCGGAGGCCGCGCGGCTGGAGATCGTCAGCCGCTGCCACCCGGAGCAGAACACTCAGCTTGAGGGGCTGTACGCCTCCAGCGGGAATCTCTGCACCCAGTGCGAGCCGGAGGGCTTTCGCCGCATCACGTTTTTCCCCGATCGCCCGGATGTGCTGACCACCTACCGCGTGCGCCTGGAGGCGGATCGGGCGCAGTACCCGGTGCTGCTGGCCAACGGCAACCGCGTCGAGGCCGGCGAACTGGACGGTGGCCGGCATTACGCCGTGTGGGAGGACCCGTTCCTCAAGCCGTCGTACCTGTTCGCGCTGGTCGCGGGGGATCTGGCCTGCCAGCGCGACACCTTCACCACGATGTCCGGGCGCGAGGTTCAGCTCGAGCTGTACGTGGAGGCACACAACGCCGATCGCTGCGATCACGCGCTGGCCTCGCTGAAGCGCGCCATGCGCTTTGATGAGGAGGCCTTCGGCCGCGAATACGATCTGGATGTGTACATGATCGTCGCGGTGGACGACTTCAACATGGGGGCGATGGAGAACAAGGGGTTGAACCTGTTCAACGCCAAGTACGTGCTGGCCAGCCCCGACACCGCCACCGACGACGACTTCGTCGCCATCGAGTCGGTGATTGCCCATGAGTATTTCCACAACTGGTCGGGCAACCGCGTGACCTGCCGCGACTGGTTCCAGCTGTCGCTGAAGGAGGGGCTCACGGTCTTTCGTGACCAGGAGTTCACCACCGACTGCACCCTGTTTGGCGTGAAGCGCATCGACGACGTGGCCATGCTGCGCGCCTTCCAGTTCCCGGAGGACGCCGGCCCGCTGGCGCACCCGGTGCGTCCGGACCACTACGCCGAGATCAACAATTTCTACACCCTGACCGTGTACGAAAAGGGCGCGGAGCTGATCCGCATGCTGCGCACCCTGATCGGCCGCGAGACCTTCCGCCGCGGACTGGACGTCTACTTCGAGCGCTTCGACGGTCAGGCGGTGACCACTGACGACTTCGTGGCGGTGATGGCCGAGGTCAGTGGTCGCAACCTGACGCCATTCAAGCGCTGGTACACCCAGGCCGGCACCCCGCGGGTCACGGCCGCGACGTCGTTTGACGGCCCCGGTGGCCAGGCGCGCATCACGCTCACGCAGGAGACGCCGCCAACTCCGGGGCAGGAGCACAAGGAGCCTGTGGTGATCCCGATGCGGGTGGCCTTTCTGGATGCCGAAGGACGGCGCATCACGGCTCACCAGAAGGGTGGCGAGGTGCAGGACGAGTGGGTGCTGGAGCTCAGCGAAGGCGAGCAGACCTTCCGTTTCGAAGAGTTGTCCGACTCGCCAGCCGCGATCTCCTGGCTGCGCGGCTTCTCCGCCCCGGTGATCCTGAACGCCAACCAGGGCGTGGACGAGCTGGCCCACCTGCTGGCCTATGACGACGACGCCTTTGCCCGCTGGGAGGCGGCGCAGACGCTGTTCCGCCGCGCGATCCGGTCACGCATCGAGCACGATGCCGCCGACACCGCGCTGGAGGCGGCGATCGAGCATGCCCTGGCAGCGCTGTTGCGCGACGAGGCGATCGAGCCGGTGCTGTTGGCGACCATCCTGCAGTTGCCGCCGACCCGCGAGCTGGCCGAGCTGTTCGAGCGCGTGGACCCGGTGCGTCTGCGCAACGAGCGCGACGACCTGGAGAAGCGCCTGTACATGCCGCTGACCGAGGCGATGCAGCAGATTCAGCCGAAGCTGGATGACGTCGACAACGGTGCGTTCACCGCCGAGGCCATGGGCCGGCGCCAGCTGCGCAACCGGTTGCTGGCGCTGCGCGTCGCCGCGCGCGACCAGGCCGCGGTGCCGGAGGCCCTGGCGCAGTACCAGAAGGCCCGCAGCCAGACCATGCGCATGGGCGCACTGAACGCGGTCAACGAGCTGGACCATGAGGCGCGCCAGGTGCTGCTGGCGGACTTCGAAAAGCGCTACCGCGACGACCCGCTGGTGCTGGACAAGTACTTCGGTCTGCAGGCGGGCAGCCAGGTCGCCGGCGGTTTCGAGCGCCTGGACGCGCTGCTTGAGCACCCCGGCTTTCGCTGGACCAACCCGAACCGCGTGCGCGCGGTGCTGGGGCCGTTCATGGCGCGCAACGAACGCCACTTCCACCAGGACGACGGCGAGGGCTACCGCCGTATGGGCGGCTTCGTCGAGAAGCTGGACGCGATGAACCCGCAGACCGCCGCACGCCTGGCCCAGCCGCTGACCCGCTGGCGCAAGGTCGACACCGCCCGTGGCGAGCAGATGCGCGCGGAACTCGAGCGCCTCGCCGCGCTCGAAGTCTCGCGCGACCTACGCGACGTAATCGAACGCGCGCTGGCGTAGGAGGCCAGCCCCCTCGCCGATCCGGCGCCGGGGCTTGGTCCGGGGGTTGCCGCGTCGCCTTCGGCTCCTCGCAACGACGGGGCTGGAAGCTCGTCATCGCGAGGAGCCGAAGGCGACGCGGCGATCTCCGTGGGCGGTCCCGGTGCGGGTCCGTTCGAACGTCGGGGTTGCGTCCGCAGGTGGCTGTGGGTTGTGGTAGGTTGATGTCAGGTTATAGGGGGCGCGACGCCCCTCGAGACGAGGTTCGGACCGACGTGAAGCGAGTCTTCTACCGACTGCTGTGCTGGATGCTGGTGCTGGCGATTGCCGGCCTGCCGGCGCTGGCCGCGGCCGTGGGTATGGAAGACGGTCACGCCGGGCACACGATGCATAGTGCCCAGTCCAAGGGCGACGCCGAGCACGGGGCCCACGATCACGGGCACGACGCTGCCCATGTTCACCATGCGCATGGCGACCGGGCGGGCCACGCCGCGTCGCCGCATCATGGTTCGGACCATGCGTCTTCGTCGGGACATTCCCAGGCCAGCGAGCTGCTTGCACATGCCGATTGCGTGGATGCGGCTTGTCTGGCTGCATGTGCCGCCTGTAGCCACTGTCAGGGCATGCCGTCCATCACCGGCATGAGTGTCGTGGCGACCGAAGCGCCGGGCGCAAGCCTGCATTCCTTCCAGAGCGGTCCTTCCACGGCCGCGTTGCACCGCCCTCCAATCCTCTCCTGATCCCGTAATGCCGGCCGTTTGGCCGGTTCCTGCCCGTGTGCTGCCTGGGTGCCCCCCGGCAGCGGGCAGTATGGCCGTGTCGTGCGCTTGCGCGCGGTTCGGAATCGAGTACGGAATCAAGGAGATTTTCACGATGCGAGCAACCCGATTGCTGCTCCCCGTGGTGTCGGTACTGTTTCTCGCCGGTTGTGCGGTTACCGCGCCCGAGCTGGACCGGTCCGATCTGATGGAGGACCTCTCGGTGCAGGGGATCGACCTGCCCGAGTCGGAGATGCCCCGACCCTCCGGCGAGCTGACGCTCGACGAGGCCATTCACCAGGCCATCTGGCGCAACCCGCGCATGCAGCAGGCTTATGCCAAGCTGGATCTGACTGCGGCCGACGTGGTCGAGGCCTCCCAGTTTTCCAATCCATCGCTGTCGCTGTCGGTCATGCGCCCCGAGGGTGGCGGTGGCAACGAGTACGGCGTTGGCCTGGCCTGGGGGATCTCCGGGCTGCTGATGCGCGGCTCGCGCCAGGAGATGGCGCGGTCTCACTGGGAATCCACCCGTCTGCAACTGGCCGAGGGGATGGTCGCGTTGGCCAGTGACACCGAACGCGCCTGGTATGACGCGGTGGCCGCGCGCCAGCGTGCCGAGGTGCAACGCCTGGAGAGCCGGGCCGCGGATCTGGGCGCACGTTTGGGCGAGCGCTTCTATGACGCCGGCAATATCTCGGACCTGCAGCGCGCCCACCTGCGCATCCGGGCGGCCGAGTCACGGCTTAAGCTCGAGGATGCCCGCCAGCGCGAGCGCGAGGCGCGGCTGCGTCTGGCGCATTTGATGGGGCTGCCTGGCGAGGTCGATGACTGGGAGCTTCCGAAAGAGCTGCCGCTGCCGCTGGCAGAGGTCGAGGAGCGTCAGGCCCTGGTGGACCAGGCGCTGGAACAGCGCCTGGATCTGCGCGCCCTGGATCATGCCCTGGATGGGCTGACCGAGGGCGTGGCCCTAGTGCGGCGTTACCGCTGGATGGGGGATATCGAACCGGGGCTGGAGTTCGAGCGTGAGGGTGACGGGACCCGCCTGTGGGGTGGGGGCATCTCGTTCACGCTGCCCATCTTCAACCAGAACCAGGCCGGTATTGGCCGCGCCGAGGCCCGGCTGGCGGACGGCGAGGCGCGGCGCGAGTCGCTCGTGCAGGCGGTCACCAATGATGTGCACCAGCACTTCGAGCGTCTGGCCCACCACCGCAACCGTTTCGGCGTGCTGCAGGACGACCTGCTGCCGGCTCGCGAGCTGGCGACCGAGCGGCTCCAGGAGCGCGTGAACTTCATGTTCGACGACGTGTTCGACCTGCTCGCGATCAAGCAGGAAGAGCTGGCCGCCTGGCAGAAGACCGTCGCGGCCCTGGGTGACTACTGGCAGGCCCGCGCCGCGCTGGCGCATGCCGTGGCCGGCGAGTTGCCGGGCGGCGAGCCGGGTAGCGCCGGAACCTTCGCGACCGCCCAGCTGGAGCACGAGCCGACGGCCATGGATCACGGGTCCATGGGGCATGGCGATCACGGTGCCATGGATCACGGAGGCCATGGAGGCATGGATCATGGCGACGGCGATGAAGGGCATTCCGGTATGGACCACGGGGATCACGGGGCCCATGACGATATGGATCATGGCCAAGGCCACGAAGGTCACGAAGGTCACGAGGGCCATTCCGGCATGGATCATGGCGACGGCGATGACGGGCATTCCGGTATGGACCACGGGGATCACGGGACCCATGACGATATGGATCACGGCCAAGGCCACGAAGGCCATGAAGGTCATGAAGGTCACGAGGGCCATTCCGGCATGGATCACGATGACCACGGTCAGCAGGACCAGGACCACCGCGATCATTCCAACCACGGGCATGGAGGGCATCACTGATGAAACGCCGTAACTTTCTGATTGCCGCCAGCGCCCTGCTGCCGGCGACCACCCTGACGCGGGTGATGGCCGAAACCGGCCACGAGCACCACAACCAGGGCGATCAAACGCCGGGCGAACGCACCGAGCAGGGCTACATGCCGGTGCACACGCCTAATGGCTGGACCCTGCCCTACACGATGAACGACGGGGTGAAGGAGTTTCACCTGGTGGCCGAGGAGATCGAGCACGAGTTCGCGCCGGGTTCGGTTGCCAAGTGCTGGGGCTACAACGGCACCACGCCGGGGCCGACCATCGAAGCGGTCGAAGGAGACAAGGTCCGAATTTACGTGACCAACCGGCTGCCCGAATACACCTCGGTGCACTGGCACGGCATCCACCTGCCCTCGGGCATGGACGGGGTGAAGGGTGTGACCCAGCCGCCGATCCACCCGGGCGAGACCTTCGTCTACGAGTTCGAGCTGAACCAGCACGGCACGCACATGTACCACCCGCATGCGGACGAGATGGTGCAGATGGCGATGGGGATGATGGGTATGTTCATCATCCACCCGAAGGACGGCGAGATCGAGCCGGTGGACCGCGACTACGCGATCCTGTTGCACAACTGGGGACTGCATCCCGGTACGCGCACCCCGGATCCGTCGATCATGGTGGATTTCGACCTGTGGTCGATGAACTCCAAGGTGTTCCCGGCCATCGACTCGCTGGTGGCGAAGACCGGCGAGCGGGTGCGTATCCGCATGGGCAACCTGTCGATGTGGAACCACCCGATGCACGTGCACGGGGTGTCGTTCGAGGTGACCGGCTCCGATGGCGGGCGCTGGCCACGCAGCCAGTGGCGCAAGGAGACCACCGAGATCGTGGCGGTCGGCCAGACCCGCGATATCGAGTTCGTCGCACCGCCGGGCGACTGGGCGTTCCACTGCCACATGTCGCATCACACCATGAACCCGATGGGCCACGGCATTGCCAACCCGCTAGGCGTGGATCAGTCCGGTATCGAGGAGGAGATCCGCTCGATCCTCCCCGGTTACATGGCGATGGGCGAGCACGGCATGGCCGATCATCAGGAGCATACCGACAGTGGTCACATGACCGGCCCGGAGAACACCCTGGCGATGGCCATGGGACAGGGGCCCTTCGGCAGCATCGGTATGGGCGGGATGTTCACCCTGATCAAGGTCCGTGACGACCTGGAGCCGGGCGACTTCCGTGACCCGGGCTGGTACTGGCATCCGGAGGGCGAGGTCGCCTGGATGGTCAGCGATGACCCGGACTTCGGCAATCCGGTTCGCCGCGGCAAGCTGGCCGGCGAGGGCTCGGATGCGCTGCCGACCCCCAGCCGCGACGCGAACGGCCATGGTGGTCACGGGGGGCATGGAGGTCACGACCACTAGTCTCCGGTATGGAAAACCGGCCGGAGGGTCCAGTCGGACCCTCCGTGTTACCCACACCTGTTTCAAACAACGTTTGCCACACGGCTAAACAGCAAGAGGACACGACATGCAGACCAAGAATACGATTCACAACACCACCCGAGCCGCCCTGGCGGCCCTGCTGCTGGCCCTGGCCATGCCGTTGCTGGCCCATGAGGGCGATTTGGGCAGCACGCCGGAGGACGGCGCCACCGTGCAGGGCTCGCCGGAGGCGATCGGCATCGAGTTCGATGGCGCGATGCGCATTACTCAGTTCGACGTGACCGGCCCCAACGGCCGTGTGAGGATGGCGAATCGGCCGGGCAACGAGCCGACCGAGCGCTACTTCGTGGAGCCTGCGGAGCCGCTTCCGGCCGGTAGCTATCAGGTGCGCTGGCGCGGTCTGGCGCGCGACGGGCACATGATGTCCGATGGCTTCCGCTTCACGGTGGAGGACTGATTCATGGCCTGGATGTCGGCACTCGCCGGGGTGGAGGCCTGGACCGTCGCGATGATCCTCGTGACGGCCGGGCTCTACCTTGGGGCCCTGCTGGCGACCGGGGCGGTGCTTTTTCGCTTGGCGTTTCCGGATCTGCCCGATCCGGATCGCCGGGTGCTCGCCCGGACGGGGGCGGTCGCGGCCTGGGTGGCAATCGCCCTGGCCATGTTGCAGTGGCCGTTGCAGGCCGGGTACCTAGGGGGTGGCAACGTCGCCTCCGCGATGGATCCGATGCTGCTCCGCATGGTGTTCGAGGGCGCGCAGGGGACCCGGCTGATCCTCGCGGTAACCGGGTTGTTACTGGTTCAGGCGATCCTGCTGGATGCCCGGCGTCTGCCGGGGGTGGGCTATGGCCTGAGCCTGGCCGGGGTGCTGTTGGTGATGTTCGCCTTTGTGCAGGTGGGGCATACCGTGGGCGAGCCTCGTCTTCTGTTGGCCGGCTTGCTGATCGTGCATCTGCTGGCAGCCGCCTTCTGGGTTGCGTCGCTGGCGCCACTGTACCGGCTGGCCGGGCATCCTCCCGAGGGTGCGGATGCCGCGCGCATCCTGGCCCGTTTCGGGCAGGTCGCGATGGTTGGGGTCGGATTGCTGGTGTTAGCGGGGGTGGTTCTCGCCTGGTGGTTGCTGGGTGGCATCACGCCGTTGCTGACCACCGGCTATGGCCAGTTCCTGATCGGCAAGGTGCTGATCGTCGCACTGCTCCTGCTGCTGGCGGCCGCGAACAAGTGGCGGCTGGTACCGGCCTTCGAGCGCGGCGAAGCGGGAGCACCGCGGCGTCTGCGGCGCAGCATTGCGCTGGAGGGTGCCCTGGTGGCGTTGATCCTGCTGCTGACCGCGGTACTGACCACGGTCAGCTCGCCGGCCAACGGCTGAGAAAGACCCCGGGTGGGTGTTGCCTAGATCGGGCGCTGGACGACAGTCGCCGAGAGTTCGATGTCCTCGCCCTCACGCTGGATGCGGATGTCCAGGGTTGCGCCCGGCGCGGTGCGGGCGATCGCGTTGAGGGCCTCGCGCGGGGTGTTCACGCTGCTGTCGTCGAGGTGGGTGATGACGTCCCCCGGGCGGATGCCGGCGTCTTCGGCAGGGCCTTCGCGCAGGATGCCCGCCACCAGTACGCCGCGCGGGGCATCCAGGCCGAAGGATTCGGCCAGTTCGCGGTTCATCGCCTGGACCTCGATCCCCAGCCAGCCGCGGGCGACAAAGCCCTGCTCGATGATGTCGGTCATCACGCTGCGCGCCAGGTCCACGGGGATCGCGAAACCGATGCCGTGGGAGCCGCCGGAGCGCGAGAAGATCGCCGTGTTAATGCCGATGACCTCGCCGCGGGCATTGATCAGCGCGCCGCCTGAATTGCCCGGGTTGATGGCCGCGTCGGTCTGAATGAAGTCCTCGAAGGTGTTAATGCCGAGCTGGTTGCGTCCGGTGGCGGAGACAATGCCCTGGGTCACGGTCTGGCCGACCCCGAACGGATTGCCAATGGCCAGGACCACGTCACCCACCTGCAGGTCGCTGGAGTGACCCACCGTGGCCACGGCCAGATCCGGCACCCGCACGCGCAGCACGGCGAGGTCGGTGTCCGCGTCGATGCCGATGATCTCGGCGGGATGGGCCTCGCCGCCGGGCAGCACGATGGCGATGGCATCGGCCTCCTCGATCACGTGGTGATTGGTGAGCACGTGCCCCTGATCGGTCATGATGACCCCGGAGCCGAGGCTGGACTGTTCCTGTTCGCCCGGTGGCAGTTGCTGGCCAAAGAACTCGTGCAGGCCGAAGCCGGACGGGCGGTCGATGGTGCGCGAGGTCATGATGTTGACCACCGCGGGTGCGGCGCGGCGTACGCCGTCGGCATAGCTGGCCGGCGCGCCGGTTGCGGCAGGCGCAGCCACCGGCTCGGCGACCCGCAGCTCGGCACCTGGGTCGCCGCGGCCGAGGATCTCGGGGAAGAACACTGCGATCACCACCGCCAGGGCGATACCGGTCAGCGCAGCTTGCAGCAGGAAGCGGGAGAAATTCACCATATGCCGAATATACCGAATCATCGCTCAACAGGGGATCCCGCCGTGGTCGATCGCGACGAACTGATGCAGGCACTCAATGCGGAACTCGAACCGGAGCGCTTCCGCGACTACTGTCCAAACGGGCTGCAGGTCGAGGGACGGCGCGAGATCCACCGGATCGTCAGCGGGGTGACCGCGTCGCTGGCGCTGGTGGAGGCGGCCGTGGAGACCGGGGCCGACCTGATCCTGGTGCACCATGGCTACTTCTGGAAGGGCGAGCCGCAGGAGGTGACCGGCATGAAGCGGGAGCGCTTGCGGCAGTTGCTCGCGCACGACATCAATCTGGTGGCTTACCATCTGCCGCTGGATGCCCACCCGGCACTCGGCAACAATACCCAGCTGGCGGGACGCCTGGGGTTCGCGATCGACGGCGTACTGCGCGAGGACGGTGTCGGCCAGATCGGAACCCCCGCCCAACCGCTATCGGCGCCGGATATGCAGGCGCACATCAGCAACGTGCTGGGACGCGAGGCCCTTTGCGTGGAGGCCGGTGATCACCCGATCCGGCGCATCGCATGGTGTACCGGCGGGGCGCAGTCGCTACTGACCGAGGCGGCGGCCCTGGGGGTGGATGCCTATGTCAGTGGCGAGATCTCGGAACAGACCACCCACGAGGCGCGCGAGCTTGGGGTGCATTACTTCGCCGCCGGACACCATGCGACCGAGCGTTACGGGGCCCAGGCCCTGGGGCAGTGGTGCAGGGAGCGTTTCGGCCTCGAACACGAGTTCATCGAGATCGACAATCCCGCCTGAGCGATGTCGCCCTCACGGGCCGCGCGCTGCGAGATTGTGGTGCAGAATGTGCGGTTTCGGGGCGTTGGCAGCGCCCGGAACAAGCAAATTTATAATCAACTGCTTATAAGGTTTTCGGGGGCGTGAGACCGAGTGCAATGCTCGGTCTTAAGGCGGCAATCTACTTGACCTTATTAGCGTGTTCGGGAATTCTATCGCATTTTACAGCCCGCCCAGATGGGTATTCGCGCGTGCGGCAAGCCCCTTCGCGTGCCAGCCGCGCCCTCCTTTGCGGCCGCGGGAACACGATTTCAACACGTTGTTTGGAGAGACAAACATGGCAAACCAAGGCGTAAACCGAGGCCGTCGCCGGTTCCTCGTCGCCGCGACATCCGTCGTAGGCGGAGCCGGGGTCGCCGCAGTCGCGGCCCCGTTCCTGGCGTCCTTGCAGCCCAGCGCGCGCGCTCAGGCAGCCGGGGCCCCTGTCGAGTTCGACGTGGCCGCTGTCGAGCCGGGTCAGCGTGTCAGCGTCGAGTGGCGTGGCCAGCCGATCTGGGTAGTGCGGCGCACCGACGAGATGGTTGCCGGTTTGGCCGAGGTGGCCGATCGCCTGCGCGATCCCGACTCCGAAGTGGAAAGCCAGCAGCCGGAATATGCGCAGAACGAGTACCGCTCGCGCAAGCCGGAGATCCTGGTCGTCATCGGTATCTGCACCCATCTGGGCTGCTCGCCGAGCTACCGCCCGGAGATCGGCGATCCCGAGATGGGTTCCGACTGGCAGGGCGGCTGGCTGTGCGGTTGCCACGGTTCGCGCTTCGACCTGGCCGGTCGCGTGTACCGCAACATGCCCGCGGCGACCAATCTGGTGATCCCGCGGCACATGTATCGGAACGATACCTTGCTAGTCATTGGTGAAGATGAAGACGGGGAGGCGATCTGATGGCCAGCAATCCTGATACCAAGATCCAGGGCGGTGTGCTGGGCTGGGTGGACGCCCGCTTCCCGCTCTCCCAGATGTGGAACGAGCATCTGGCGCAGTACTACGCACCGAAGAACTTCAACTTCTGGTACTTCTTTGGTTCCCTGGCCCTGCTGGTGCTCGTCATCCAGGTGGTCTCCGGCATCTTCCTGACCATGTTCTACAAGCCCGACGCCGAACTCGCGTTTGCGTCGGTCGAGTACATCATGCGCGACGTGGAGTGGGGCTGGCTGATCCGCTATATGCACTCCACTGGCGCCTCGATGTTCTTCGTGGTCGTCTATCTGCACATGTTCCGGGCATTGCTCTACGGCTCCTACAAGAAGCCGCGCGAGCTGATCTGGATCTTCGGTGTGCTGATCTACCTGGTACTGATGGCCGAGGCCTTCGCCGGCTACCTGCTGCCCTGGGGTCAGATGTCCTACTGGGGCGCGCAGGTCATCGTGAACCTGTTCCAGACCATCCCGTACATCGGGCCGGACCTGGTGACCTGGATTCGCGGTGACTTCCTGCTGTCCGACGCCACGCTGAACCGCTTCTTCGCACTGCACGTGATTGCCCTGCCGCTGGTCCTGATCATGCTGGTGGCCGCGCACATCATCGCGCTGCACGAAGTGGGTTCCAACAACCCGGACGGCATCAACATCAAGGACCACAAGGACGAGAATGGCATCCCGAAGGATGGCATCCCGTTCCACCCCTACTATTCCGTGAAGGATCTGGTGGGCGTCGGCGTGTTCCTGATGGTCTTCGCCGTGATCATGTTCTTCTTCCCGACCGGTGGTGGCCTGTTCCTGAAGGCCGACAACATGATCCCGGCCGATCCGCTGGTGACCCCGGACCTGATTCCGCCGGTCTGGTACTTCACCTCGATGTACTCGGTCCTGCGTTCGGTGCCGGATCCATTCCTGGGTGTGATGGCGATGGGCGCCGCGGTGGTGATGCTGTTCTTCATCCCCTGGCTGGATCGCAACCCGGTCCTGTCGATGCGCTATCGCTCGTTCGCGGCCAAGTTCAACCTGGCGGTGTTCGTGGTGGCCTTCGTGATCCTCGGATGGCTGGGCCTGCAGCAGGCCACCAGCGAGGTCAGCGAGATGAGCCTGCGCTTCTCCACGGTCTACTTCGCGTTCTTCTTCGTGCTGTGGTTCCTCAGCAAGGAACGGTCCATGGTCTTTAGCCTGATCGCGTTTGCCGTGGTGGTGGGTATCTACTCCTTCTACGACATCCTGCGCTTCGACCCCGATAGCGCGGGCCTGCTGATGTGGTCCTGGCTGATTCCGACCGTGTATCTGTTCGTGACCATGGTGGTCCCTGCCTTCGCACGTGGCCTGGGCCGTGACCGTGCCGTTCCGGAAAGGGTGACTTCGTAATGAAAACGCTGATTGCAACTACATTCCTGGCCGCTGCGGCTTTGTTCACCGTCCCGGCCGCCTCGGCGGCCGGGTACGACGGTGACCTGGAAAAGGCCAACATCGACGTGACCAACGAGGCCTCGTTGCAGCGCGGTGCCAACCTGTTCATGAACTACTGCATGGCCTGTCACTCGACCGAGTACATGCGCTACAACCGCGTGGGTCGCGATATCGGCCTGACCGAGCAGCAGGTGGAGGAGAACTTTATCTTCATCACCGACGAGGCCGGTGATCCCGTTGGCGTTGGTTCGCTGATGACCAACGCCATGAGCGAAGACTATGGCGAAGAGGCCTTTGGTGTGGTCCCGCCGGACCTGACCATGACCACGCGCATCAATGGCGAGGACTGGGTCTATACCTTCCTGAAGAGCTTCTACATCGACGAGTCGCGCCCGCTGGGCGCGAACAACGACGTGTTCTCCAACGTCGGCATGCCCCACGTGCTGTGGGAACTGCAGGGCTGGCAGGAAAAGGTCGTCGACGAGGATGGTAACGAGCGTCTCGAACTGGTGCGCTCCGGCCAGATGACGCCCAGCGAGTACGATCGTGCCGTGCGCGACATCGTGACCTATCTCTCGTACATGGGCGAGCCGATGCAGCTGGATCGTCAGCGAATTGGCCTGTACGTACTGATTTTCCTCGGAATCTTCACGATTCTCGCCTACTTCTTGAAAAAGGAGTACTGGAAAGACGTACACTAGGCGGCATGAACCGTAACCGGCGCGCCGATCAGGGATGATCGCGCGCCGGTGTTATTGACCGTCTGCCCGGCACCGGAAACCGTTCGGCCGGGCCAGGGAAACGCTGATTAATGTACACACTCGCGTTGGCACCCCAGGTTTTCCGAGACAAGGAGCGGTGCGCAGCCGGTAGTGGTTCTACCGGCAAGGGCCGCAACGCAGGATCGGGGAACTTGGGGTACCAACCCCACAAACGATTGAAAGCAGGGGCTCGGCCGCTTTTGCGCGGGAACGGCGTTGCGGCTCCTTTGTGCAGAATGACTGCACGGCAGTCACCGCGCCTTGTTCGCACGCAAAAGCGACTCGAGCGCGAGCGTGTACATCAATCAGTGTTTCCCTAGGGAGAAAGCCATGGCGCTGGTCGCCAACCGTCGTTCCGTTATGACCCTGTTTTCTGCTCACGACTGCGTGCGTTGCCACCGGGTGCGCATCATCCTTGCGGAGAAGGACATCGCCGTGGATGTCGTCAATCTCGGGCCCGATGAACTGCCCGAGGATCTCTCCGACCTGAACCCGTACAACGAGGTCCCGACCCTGGTGGATCGCGACCTGGCCCTGTACGGCACGCACGTCATCACCGAGTACTTGGATGAACGCTTTCCGCATCCGCCGCTGATGCCGGTGGATCCAGTCTCGCGGGCGGCCGCGCGGCTGGCGCTTTATCGCGTGGAGCGTGACTGGTACGAGGGTCTCGATGCCGTCAACCAGGCCTCAGGCTCCGGCTTGACCAAGGCGCGCAAGATCCTGCGCGAAAGCCTGGTCAGCTCGGCCGAGATCTTCGAGCTCAAGCCGTATTTCCTGAGCGACGAGTTCTCGATCGTGGACTGTGCCATCGCCCCGGTGATGTGGCGGCTTCCCGCCGTGGGCATCGATCTGACGGCGTTGCCGCAGGCGATTCAGGAATATGCCGATCGCGTCTGCAAGCGTGAATCGTTCCAGGTGAGTCTGACCGAGGCCGAGCGCGAGCTTCGCCTGTGACTTCGTCGCGCCCCTATCTGCTCCGGGCTCTGTGGGAGTGGGTTACGGATAACGGCTTCACGCCGCATCTCCTGGTCGACGCCACAGTCGAAGGGGTGATTGTTCCGGAGGCGTTCGTCGACCAGGGCAAGATCACGCTCAATGTCGGTCCGACCGCAGTGCAGGCCCTGAACATCGGTGACGAGGCGGTGGCCTTCTCGGCCCGGTTCGCGGGCAGCCCGATGGATGTCTTTGTGCCGATGCAAGCGGTGCTCGCGGTCTACGCGCGCGAGAACGGTCAGGGGATGATGTTCGGCAGCGAGCCGGGGCCCGGCCCCGACGACGACGGTCCGGGCACGCCTCCGGACGGCTCTGGTGATGACGGGGGCGGGGAGGATTCGCCGACCCCGAAGCGCAAGGGGCCGGCACTGAAGGTCGTGAAGTAGGGCCCCTTACGGGGGCCCTTTTCTTTTCCGGGCCCTGCTGGGGAGGGGATTCCCTTGCCCGGTACCTGGCTAGGCGGGTCCGGGCGCCTTGCCAGGGTTCAGGATGTTGTCCGGGTCGAACGTTCGCTTGATGCCGGCCATCAGTCCCAGTGCCACCGGGTCCAGTTCCCGGCTGATATAGGGTCGCTTCACCAGCCCGATGCCGTGTTCGCCCGAGAGCGTCCCGCCCAGCGACAACACCAGGGTGAAGACGCCGTCCAGGCAACGCTCCGCCGCCGCGAGTTCTGCCGGGTCATCCGGGTTCACCAGCAGGTTTACATGAATGTTGCCGTTCCCGGCATGGCCGAAGTTCACGATCTTGATGGCGTGTTCCGCGGCCAGCCGGTCGAGCCCGGCAATCAGGTCGGGAATGCGCGAGACCGGCACGACCACGTCTTCGTTGATCTTTTTCGGCGCCACCGTGCGTAACGCCGGTGACAGGGCCTTGCGCACGGCCCAGAGCGCCTGGGCCTCTTCCGGGGTGTCGGCGCTGAGGGTCTGCACGCAGCCTTCGCCCTCGGCCGCGCGCCGGATGCCGGCGGTGGTGGCCTCGATGCCGGCTTCGGTGCCATCGGTCTCGATCATCAGGATCGCGCCGGCAGCGGCGGGCAGGGGGCAATCCGGCGCGTAGGCGCGGATCATCGTGATCGCGGAATGGTCCATGAACTCCAGCGCCGACGGGACCTCGGCGCGCGCCATCAGCCGCGATACGGCCCGGGCCGCGGCGTCGACATCGCGGTAGACCGCCTGGATCAGGCGGGTCGCTTCCGGCTTGGGTGTCAGGCGCAACGTGGCCTCGGTGAGCACGGCCAGGGTCCCTTCGGATCCGATCAGCAGACGGGTGAGGTCGTAGCCCACCACCCCCTTGGTGGTATGGACGCCGGTGCGGAATGCCTCGCCGGTTCCGGCCACGCCGGACAGGCCCAGGGTGTTGTCACGCGGGGTGCCGTATTTGACCGCGTGCGGGCCGGCGGAGTTATAGGCGAGATTGCCACCGAGCGTGCAATAGGCGCTACTGGTGGGGTCCGGCGGCCAGAAGAAGCCCGTGGCGCCTGCCGCCTGCTGGATCTCGCCGTTGGTGGCGCCCGGCTCCGCGATCAGCCAGCGATTATCCGGATCCACCTCCAGGATGCGGTTCATGTGCTCGAATGACACCACCAGCCCGCCATGGTCCGGGACCGCGGCACCGGTGGTGCCGGTGCCGCGTCCGCGGCTGGTCAGGGCCACGCCGAGGCGCCGGCAAAGGCGCACCAGCTCGCGCACCATATCGGCGTCCCGTGGGAAGGCGACGGCGTCGGGCACCGCATGCAGCTTCGAGTTGTCGGCACCGTAGGTCCAGCAGTCCGCGGGATCGAGTAGGCGATCGCCGGGCGCCAGGAGCTGTTCCAGTTCGCGAGCCAGAGGGGTCATCGGTGGGCGCTCACGGGGTGGATGCCTGGATGGCGTCTTGCAGCCATTCGATCCGGTCCTGGCCATCCAGGGTCATCACATCAAAGCGGACCGGGCCGTTCCAGGCGCTTTCCTGCAGGTACGCCTCGGCCACCCGCAACAGGCGTTCACGCTTGCGCCGGTCGATGCTCTCTGCGCCGCCCCCAAAGCTCGGGTGGCTCCGCTTGCGTACTTCCACCAGCACCAGGGTATCGTCCTCGAGTGCGACCAGGTCGAGCTCGCCGTAAGGGCGGCGGACGTTACGCGCACGGATCTGCAGCCCGTGTGCCTCCAGGTAGTCCGCGGCTCGCTTCTCGGCGGCCTGCCCCGAGGCACCCGGGCGAAACACTCAGGATTCTCCGGGGTGTACGTCGATGCGTCGGGGCTCGCCGCCCTCGAAGCGCGCCCAGGCCGGTTCTCTCACCCACTCGTGGTTGAAGGGGTTTAGGCTCCAGGTGCCAGCGCCGCCGGTTAGCTGATGATGGGGGGCGTTGCGAATCCCGTCCTGGCGCAGGCTGAGGCGCATCGCGTCCATGCCCAGGGCGACAAACCGGGGGAGTGCCTCGTCGCGTGCTTGTTCGTCGTCCGCCAGTGGGCTCACCCGGTCGAACAGCCGGGGGGTATCGGGGAACACGATCCCGTTGAGATCGGCGTCGCGATTGGCATTCGGGCGTCCGGAATAGACATGGGGCGTGGCCATCATCGGGAGCTGGCTGGCCCGGTGGAAATGGAGATGCGGCACGATGCGCCGAACTTGCGGCGCCGTGCCGGCAATGAAGATGTGGTCCACATCCGCGCGCACCTGAGGGTCGCCTTCCAGTTCCAGCCCGGTCCGGCGTGCCACATCGCGAATGCGCGCCTCGCTCTGCTGGATGCCGAGTGCATTGCCAATGGTGGCGTTCAGCTCCCCGGCGCTGGGCTGGATGCGAATGACGTCTCGCGGGCGCCGGTCTTCGTCGGCCAATGCCGCCCGGAAGGCACTTGCCACGCGATCGCCGAAGGCCCCTTCCGGCAGGAGCACCAGCGGGTGATGCCAGCCGGCGCGGGCCGCCCGGTCGGCCACCGCACGGGCATCCTCTTCCGGATTCAAGGCCAGCGTTGTGAGTTCGCTGGGGGTCGAGACTTCCGTGCGGTTCAGCAGGATGGTCGGGAGGGTCTGATCGCTAGCGGCCACCTGGCTTACCGACTCACGCCGCAGCGGACCGATGATGCGCGCGACGCCGGAGTCCACGCCACGCCGGTACAGGGCGGCCGCGCCGTCCGGCTCGCCGCGCGTGTCGCGCACGATCAGCCGGCCGTTGCCGCCACCCTCCGCGTAGTAGGCGCGGGTGATTCCGTCGAGTATGGCGTTGCCCAGTGCGGCCAGGTCGCCCGACAGTGGCAGCAGCACCAGGGTGTCCCCAGGCGCGTCCGCGACCAGCGGGTGGCTGGCGACGAGTTCCGGTAGCAGGCTGTTGGCCGGATGCGCGGGATGGCGCTCGCGCCACAATCCGGCGGCCAGGTGCGCCTGTTCCTCGGTATCGGCGGCGCGCAGCAGTCGGAACAGGCTGACCCAGGCATCCCCATCCGGCGGGTGGTTGCCCACGATCCGGTCGCGCTGGGCCGGGCGCAGGGCTGCGAGCAGCCCCCATATGCGCTGCTGATTCTCGGCGTGTGTGTCGGGCTCCATGATCAGCAGGCGGTCCAGGCGCAGCCGGGTGTCCAGGGCCTGATACCATTGGCTCTCCTGTTCCAGCATCCGGGCGTGCAGGGCAAGCCCCTGGCGATAGACCTCCGGGGTTCGCGTGGGGTCGTCCGGGTCGTCTGCACCCAGTCGTTCGCGGGCGAGCTCCCAATCCCGTTGCGCTGCTGCGAGTCGCGCGCCTAGAAGGCGGGCTTCCTGGGTGTCACGCGCGGCGCCGGGAAGCTCGGCCCACAGGGCTTCGGCCCGGTCCAGCTGGTCCGGCGTCGCGGGATCGAGCGCCAGCACGGCCTCGATGGCGCGGCGCACCAGGTCGGGCTCCGGCCGCGAGCGGGCCTCGCTCAGCAGCAGGCTGGCGCGCACCTCGGGAGGCAGTTCGGCCAGGTCCGGCCGGACCTCGGCGTCCGGGGTCGGCTCCGGGGCCGGGCGCGGCGTGGCACAGCCCGCCACGATGGCCGTGGCCAGCAGCAACAGGGCAAGACGGGACAGGGGCCGGGTATGCCCGGCGCGTTCGGGGATTCGGGTCACGATAGCGGTTCGTCAGCGAATGAGGAGTCAGTATTGAAAGCGCATCAGGCCGTGTCAACGAACTGGGGCACGTTGTGGGTGGTGGCTACCCCGATTGGTAATCTTGGAGATATGAGCCCGCGGGCGGGCGAGGTCCTCGGTCGGGTGCAGCGCATTGCGGCGGAGGATACGCGACACAGCGCCGGGCTGCTGGCGCATCTGGGCGTGCACACGCCGCTGGTCAGCCTGCACGAGCATAACGAGGCAGAGCGTATTCCCTTGCTGCTGGAGGCGCTGAGGGCGGGGGAGTCCGTCGCGCTGATTTCCGATGCCGGCACGCCGCTGGTGTCGGACCCGGGTTTTCGGCTGGTGAGGGCGGCGCGCGAAGCCGGGTTGGATGTGCGCGCCGTACCGGGTCCCAGTGCGCCTCTGGCGGCGCTGGCGGTTGCCGGGCTGCCGTCCGACCGCTTCTGCTTCGAGGGCTTCCTGCCGCATGCCGCCGGGGCGCGCCAACGGCGGCTGGAGGCATTGCTGGTCCAGCCGGTCACTACCATCCTGTTCGAATCGTCGCATCGTGTTCGCGCGGCCGCCGCCAACCTGGCGCAGCTGGCACCGGGGCGGGAGGTCTTCCTGGCGCGGGAGTTGACCAAGCAGTTCGAGGAACACTATCGCGGCCCCGCCGGCGAACTGCCGGCCTGGCTGGATGCCGACAGCAACCGCACCCGCGGCGAGTTCGTGCTGATCCTGGCCCCGGCGCCCGCGCCCGACACGGGGGGCGAGGCCGACATGCCCCTGTCCGACGAGCACGAGCGCCTGCTCGCGGCACTGCTGCATGAACTCCCTCTCAAGCGTGCGGCCCGCCTGCTTTCCGATGCCACCGACCTGCCGCGTAACCGCGTCTACGCCCGCGCCCTGGCCCTCAAGGACGCGGGCGGGTAGGGATTCTCATTTGCCACGCCGCGCCCGAAGGCAGGAAGAAGGCCAAGGTCAAAAGCCATCGACGGGAAGGCGGGGCGGGCGGGAAGCAACTAATCGTGGGCGGGGGTGGTCGGGTGCTTGCCGTATCGCTCGAATAATGCTGTTAGTGGCCGAGCTCAGTTTTCTTCCGGTCTCTCGGGTTTTCTGTACATCGCTTTTGCCCTTCTTCGTGCCTTCGTGCCTTCGTGCGCTTCGCGGCCAGCAAGGCCCGTGCCGGCCAAGCCCTTGCGGAGTCTTGCGTTCGCGCGCGCAGCGGCGTACAAGGAGCGCGGGAGTCGGCCAGGCAGTCGCTGCATCCTCGGATGTGGAGGAAAGTCCGGGCTCCATAGGGCAGGACGCCAGGTAACGCCTGGGCGGCGCGAGCCGACGGAAAGTGCCGCAGAAAATATACCGCCGATGGTCCGGTTCGCCGGGTACAGGTAAGGGTGAAATGGTGCGGTAAGAGCGCACCGCGCGACTGGTAACAGTTCGTGGCAGGGTAAACCCCGTCCGGAGCAAGGCCAAATAGGGGTGCATGGTGTGGCCCGCATCGCACCCGGGTAGGCTGCTCGAGGCGTCCGGTGACGGACGTCCCAGATGAATGACTGTCCTCGACAGAACCCGGCTTACGGCCGGCTCCCACTTTTTCCCACGATCAAGCCCCCGCGGCCGCCCCGGTCTGCGCGTGCACGGCTGTGTGTGCGGCAAACTTGTAAGGTGATGCATTAAGTTTGAGCCTCAACGCGAGGCTTTTAATACCCTTCTCCCCGCTCTTTCGTCCGCCTCGGGGTGGGTGCGCTAAGTCTCTGTGATTCAACGCTTATTTTTCGTTTTTCGGGGTCGATTTTCTTGACTCTGGAGGATGCCCGTACCTATAGTGTCGGAAAGTGGGTCAAAGTGGGGAAAGGTGGGTAACCACCGTTATCAGCGATGTTTCGAGGCGTTAGCCAGCTCAATCTGGATGCGAAGGGCCGCCTGGCCATGCCGGCGCGGTATCGCGACGACCTCGCTGCGAGCTGCAACAGTCAGCTGGTGATCACGGTTGATCCCTCCCGCTGCCTGCTCTTGTACCCGTTCCCCGAGTGGGAGCGCATTGAGCAGAACCTGATGTCCCGCCCCAACATGAATCCCAAGGTGCGCAATCTGCAGCGCCTGCTGGTGGGCCATGCCACCGAGTGCGAGCTGGACGGCAGCGGCCGCCTGTTGCTGCCTCCGCCCCTGCGTCAGTACGCCGGCCTGGAAAAGCGGGTGGTGCTGCTGGGCCAGGGCAAGAAGTTCGAGATCTGGGGCGAGGCCGCCTGGGAGGAGACCTGCGCCCAGGTGCTGGGGGGTGACGTGGATGATGAAGCGCTCGAGTCCATCGCGTTGTGACGGACATGGAAGCCGTCTCCCACATCCCGGTGCTGCGCGACGCGGTGCTGGAGGGCCTGGCCGTGCGCGCTGACGGCTTTTACGTCGATGGCACCTTCGGCCGCGGTGGACACAGCCGGGCGATCCTGGATCGCCTGGGCCCGGACGGCCGGCTGCTGGCCATGGATCGCGATCCGGAGGCCGCCACGGCGGCCGCCTCGTTTGCCGATGATCCGCGTTTTGCCTTCGAGGCCGCGCCGTTCTCGACCATGGCCGCCACGCTGGAACGGCGTTCGCCGGACCGGGGTCCGGACGGCGTCTTTCTGGACCTGGGCGTGTCCTCGCCCCAGCTGGATACGCCCGAGCGCGGATTCAGTTTTCAGCACGACGGCCCGCTGGACATGCGCATGGATCCGAACAGCGGCGAGAGCGCGGCGGAGTGGCTGGCGCGGGCCGACGAGACCGAGATCGCGAATGTGATCTATCAATACGGCGAGGAGCGCCACTCGCGGCGCATTGCCCGGGCCATTGTGGCTGCACGCACCGAGGCACCGCTTAGCCGCACCGGCGAACTGGCCGAGATCGTTCGCCGTGCGGTCCCGAAACGCGAGCCCGGAAAGCACCCGGCCACTCGAACCTTCCAGGCGCTGCGCATCTTCGTGAACGCGGAGCTGTCCGAGCTGGAGCAGTGGCTGGCGACGATCCCCGATGTGCTCCCGCCTGGTGCGCGGCTGGTGGTGATCAGCTTCCATTCACTGGAAGACCGACTGGTAAAGCAGGCCCTGCGCAAGCCGGTGTCCAGCGTGCGCCTGCCGCGCGGCCTTCCGGTGATGCCGGAGGAGCCGGAGCGCAAGCTGCGCCCGGTCGGCAAGCCGATCCATGCCGATCGCGAGGAGCAGCGCATCAATCCGCGTTCGCGCTCGGCCGTGCTGCGTGTCGGGGAGCGACTCTGATGGTTGCGCGCGGGCTCCTGGCGGTGGCGCTGGCAACCGGGGTGTTTGCCTCGGCGGTTGGGGTGGTGGCGGCCAAGCATGAGTCGCGCCAGGCCTTTATCGACCAGCAGCAGGCATTGAGCCAGCGCGATGTCCTGAATCTCGAGTGGACGCAGTTGCAGATCGAGCAATCGACCTGGGCGACCCAGGGCCGGGTCGAGGAGCAGGCGCGCGAGCGTCTCGACATGATTCAGCCCGATTCGGATCGCATCGTGGTGATCGGGGGTAGCTCGTGGGCGCGCTGAAGCGGCAGATCAGTGGTGGCCGTCTGAAGGTCGTGATCGCCGTGTTCGCCGTCGCGAGCGCCGCGTTGCTGTTGCGCGCCGTCGATCTGCAGGTCCTGGAGCGCGACTTCCTGACCAAGCAGGGCGAGCAGCGCCAGGTGCGCACCCTGACCGAGTCCGCGAACCGCGGCATGATTACCGACCGTCACGGCGAACCCCTGGCCATTTCGGCCCCGGTGCAGACCGCCTGGGCCAACCCGCAGGACTTGATGGGCCAGCGCGAGCGCTGGCCGGATTTGGCCGCGGCGTTGGAGGTGGAGCCGGACTGGCTGGCGGAGCGTATCGAGGCGCGTGCCTCGCGCGAATTCATCTACCTGCGCCGCCAAATGTTGCCGGATCAGGCCGAGCGCGTAGCGGCCCTGCGCATCCAGGGCGTCGGCCTGACCCGCGAATTCCGGCGTTATTACCCGCATGGCGAGGCCACCTCGCATGTGCTGGGCTATACCAATATCGACGATCAGGGCCAGGAGGGCGTGGAACTGGCCTTTGACCAGTGGTTGTCCGGTCATCCGGGCGCCAAGCGGGTGCTGCGCGACCGTTATGGCCGCAGCATCCGTGATGTCGCCAGTATCCGCCCCGCGCGTGACGGCAACACCCTGGCCCTGACCTTGGATCAGCGCCTGCAATATCTGGCGTACCGCGAACTGAAGACCGCGGTCGCCGAACACAATGCCCGTGGCGGCTCCGCTGTCCTTCTGGACGCCCGCAGCGGCGAGATCCTGGCGCTGGTCAATCAGCCCGGATTCAACCCGAACAATCGCGGTGCTATCCGTTCCGATCGCGCCCGCAACCGGGCCATCACCGATACCCTGGAGCCCGGTTCGGTGATGAAGCCGTTCACCGTGGCGGCCGCCCTGGATGCCGGGGTGGTGGACGTCAACGCCACCCTGGAGACCGGCCCGGGCACCATGCGGGTGGGGCGCCTGACCGTGCGCGACCTGCGCGACTACGGGACGATCGACCTCACCACCCTGATCGCCCGTTCGAGCAATGTCGGGGCCACACAGCTGGCTTTGGATACCCCCGCGGATCGTTTCTGGAAGACCCTGCATCAGGCGGGCTTCGGGCAGGCGCTGGGTACCCATTTCCCGGGCGAGGCCACGGGGCGTCTGCGCGATTTCACCACCTGGCGCGAGGTCGAACAGGCCACGCTCGGTTATGGCTACGGGCTGTCGCTGTCGCCGTTGCAGATGGCGGCCTCCTACACCGCCTTTGCCAATGACGGCGAGCGGGTGCCGGTGCGTCTGGTGCGCACCGCCGACGATCTGCGCGAGTCGGCGCAGGTGATGACTCCGCGTACTGCCCGCCAGGTGCTGGCAATGATGGAACATGTGATCGGTACCGAGGGCACCGCGCGCCAGGCGGCGATCGACGGTTATCGCGTGGCCGGCAAGACTGGTACCAGCCGCAAGAGCGGTCCGGGCGGTTATACCGAGGACCGCTATTTTTCGAGTTTCGTCGGCCTGGCCCCGGCCTCCGATCCGCGTTTTGTCATGGCCGTGGTGATCGACGAGCCGGATGCCGGCGTCTACTACGGTGGGGCGGTCGCCGCGCCGGTGTTCCGTAATGTCGTCGGTTCGGCCCTGCGCATGTTCAACGTGCGCCCGGACGCGATGCCGGAGGTCCCCATGCGCCTGGCCGCGGATCACGAGGGGACGCCATGATGGCCGCCCGTGATACCCGAGGCGGGGCCGGACCGGTGCTGGGCGATTTGTTGCCGGCGGATCTCCTGCGCCCCGACCTGGCGGACTTGCCGGTCGCCGACCTGGTTCAGGATAGCCGCCGGGTCGCGCCCGGCACCGCCTTTGTGGCCCTGGCCGGCACGCACGGCCATGGGCTAGCGCATGCTGCCGATGCCGTGGCACGGGGTGCCGGCGTGATCCTGTGGGACGAGGCCGGAACCCCGGAAACATTCCCTGCTGTGCCGATGCTCCATGTGCCGGGCCTGCGGGAACGGCTGCCGCAGATTGCGCGCGGATTGTTCGGTAGCTGGCCGGAGGCGGCCCCGCTGGTGGCGGTGACCGGTACCGACGGCAAGACCTCGGTCACGCACCTGATCGCGTTGGCCCTGGAGACCCTGGGTCGGCCCACCGGTCTGATCGGCACGCTCGGCGTCGGGCGACCGGGCCACCTGGTGGATACCGGACACACGACCCCGGGTGTACTGGACCTGCATCGCCACCTGGCCGAGCTGGCCGCGGCCGGTTGTGGTGCCGTGGCGCTGGAGGCCTCCTCGCACGGTTTGGCACAAGGGCGCCTCGCCGGGGCCCCGATCAGCGTCGGGGTGCTCACCCGACTGAGCTCCGATCACCTCGATTTCCACGGTAGTCAGGAGGCGTATGCGGCAGCCAAGGCGCGGCTGTTTGTCTGGCCTGGCCTGCAAACGGCGGTCCTGAATATCGATGATGCCTTTGGACGCCAGGTCGTGGAGCATCTGCCGGCGGGCGTTCAGGCCCTGACCTACAGTGCCCTGGGTGCACCCGCCGATCTGCGCGCCCGAGACGTAGAGGCCACGGCCGAAGGGCTGCGTTTCACCCTCGAGGCCGACGGCCGGGCCTATCCGGTTCGTTCCACCCTGTTCGGCCTGTTCCAGGTCGGCAATCTGCTGGCGACCCTCGCCACCTTGCAGGGCCTCGGGGTAGAGCGCGAGGAGGCGATCGCGGCAGTCGCCGAACTCCCCGGCGTGCCCGGCCGCATGGAGCGCTTCCCGCTCGCTAACGGGGCCTTGGCGGTGGTCGATTACGCGCATACCACCCAGGCCCTGGAGGCTGCATTGCAGGCGCTTCGACCCCATGTACGCGGGCGCCTGAGCGTGGTGTTCGGCTGCGGCGGCGACCGCGATCGAGGCAAGCGCCCGGCAATGGGCCAGGTGGCCTGCCGGGAGGCCGACGTGATCTTCGTGACTGATGACAACCCGCGCGGAGAAGACCCGGCCGAGATCCGCGCCGAGATCCTTGCCGGCTGCGCCGATTCCGCCGAATGCCACGAGATTGGCGATCGCGCAACGGCGATTGCCAGTGCGCTGGCCGAGGCCGTTGCCGGGGATGTGGTGCTGGTGGCCGGTAAGGGTCACGAGACGACCCAGGAGATCCGCGGCCAGCGCTATCCGTTCAGCGACCGCGAACAGGTGCAGGCCCGGGCGTGCCGGCACCCGCAGGACATGCGTGGCCAGGACCGCGCGATCAGGGGGGAGGGACAATGATTCGAATGACCAGCCAGGAACTGGCCGAGGCGGTCCATGGGCGCCTGCAAGGGGTGCCCGACACGGCCTTCGAGGGCGTGTTTACGGACACTCGCGAGCCGCGCCCGGGAGCGCTGTTCATCGCGTTGAAGGGGCCGAATTTCGATGCCCACGCACAGGTCGGTGCCGACCTGCCGGCGGCCGTGCTGCTGGTGGAGCGGGCGCTCGATGTGCCACAGCCGCAGATCATCGTGGCCGATACCCGCGAGGCCCTGGGCCGCCTGGGCCGCCATTGGCGGCGCCAGAGCCGCGCGCGGGTGATTGCCCTGACCGGCTCCAATGGCAAGACCACGACCAAGGAGATGCTCCGCTGCATCCTTGAGGGGGTTGGGTCGGTGCATGCCACCGCGGGCAACCTGAATAACGAGATCGGCGCGCCGCTGACATTGCTGGCGATGCCCTGTGAAGTCGACTACGCGGTCATCGAACTGGGCGCCAATCATGCCGGTGAGATCGGGCGCATGGCGCGCTGGGTCGAACCGCAGGTCGCCATGATCACCAATGCCGGTCGGGCCCATCTCGAGGGCTTCGGCAGCCTGGAGGGCGTCGCCCATGCCAAGGCCGAGATCTACTCCGGTCTCCCGGCCCAGGGCGGCACCGCGGTCATCAATCTGGATGATCCGTTTGCCGACTACTGGCTGTCGCTGAACGAGCATCACCACTGCCAGCGCTTCTCGCTGGAGGGTGGCGGCGAGGTGGAAGGCATGTGGCAGGCCCCGGACCGGCTGCGTCTGTCCATCCTCGGCGCCGTCCGCGATCTGCGCCTGGCCGGCCCCGGTCGCCACGTCGCAGCCAATGCCGTGGCGGCCGCGGCCGCGGCGAACGCGGTCGGTATCGGGATTGACCGAATCGTCGACGGGCTCACCCGCTGGAAGCCGGTGCGCGGCCGTCTGCAGGAGCTGTGGCACGTCAGCGGCGCGCGGATTTGGGACGACAGCTACAACGCCAATCCGGACTCGCTGCGGGCCGGGCTCGAGGTGCTGGCGGCGATGCCCGGTCGGCGCATCCTGGTGCTGGGTGCCATGGGTGAACTGGGCGCCGCCACGCCGGCGTTGCACCGGGAAACCGGGCACCTGGCCCGCGCGGTGGGTATCGAACACTGCCTGGCGCTGGGCGATGCCGCGCGCGACAGCGCCGAGGGCTTTGGCGACGGCGGCGAGTGGTTTGCCGACCACGCCGCGCTGCGCTCGCGCCTGGAGGACCTCCTGGGGGAGGGCACCACGGTCCTGGTAAAGGGCTCGCGCAGCCAGCACATGGAACAGATCATCGAGGGGCTGGACCTGGCCTCGTCAGCGCCGGAGGTGGCGAATGCTGTTCGCGCTGACTGAATACCTGAGCCAGTTCTATTCCGGCTTCACGGTCTTTCAGTACCTGACCGTTCGCGCCATCCTCGGGGTGGTTACCGCATTGGCGATCGCGCTGTTGATCGGGCCGGCGATGATCCGCCGCCTGACGGTCGGCAATGTCGGCCAGCAGATCCGCGATGACGGTCCCGAGTCGCACCTGACCAAGGCCGGCACGCCGACCATGGGTGGTGCCCTGATTCTGGTGGCAGTGGCGGCGGCGACCCTGCTGTGGAGCGATCTGACCAACCGCTTCGTCTGGCTCGTGCTGCTGACCACCCTGGCGTTCGGCGCCGTAGGTGGCTGGGATGACTACCTGAAGCTGCGCTACGGCAACAGCAAGGGTCTGTCGGCGCGCGCCAAGCTCCTGTGGCAGACGCTGTTCGCCCTGGTCGCCGCGGGGGTGATTATGTACACCGCGCAGGGGCCGGTGGAGACGACCTTCTACCTGCCGGTGTTCAAGGACATCCAGTTCAGCCTGGGCTGGCTGTTCATCCCGCTGGTCTGGCTGGTGGTCGTGGGGTCCTCCAATGCCGTGAACCTGACCGATGGGCTGGATGGCCTGGCGATCATGCCGGCGGTGCTGGTGGCCGGCGCCCTGGGCGTGTTCGCCTACGCGGCGGGCCATGCGGTATTCGCCGACTATCTCGGTATTCCGGCGGTACCCGGCGTGGGCGAGGTGGTGATCTTTACCTCCGCCCTGGTCGGCGCCGGGCTGGGATTCCTGTGGTTCAACACCTACCCGGCGCAGGTCTTCATGGGCGACGTCGGGGCGCTCGCGCTGGGCGCGGCCCTGGGCATGCTGGCGATCATCACCCGTCAGGAGATCGTGTTGCTGATCATGGGGGGCATTTTCGTATTGGAGACGCTTTCGGTGATGCTCCAGGTCGCCTCTTTCAAGCTCACTGGGCGGCGAATCTTCCGCATGGCGCCGCTGCACCATCACTTCGAACTCAAGGGCTGGCCGGAGCCGCGCGTGATCGTGCGTTTCTGGATCCTGACCGTGGTGTTCGTCCTTGTCGGTCTTGCGACCCTGAAGGTGCGCTGATCCCATGACGCGAACCGGCGACAACAACCTGATCGTGGGCCTGGGGGCGACCGGCGTGTCGGTTGCCCGCTTCCTGCGCGCGCAGGGTGAGCCGTTCGCGATCACCGATACCCGCGTGGCGCCGGCCGCGCTGGAGACCGAGGGTGCCAAGGCCTGGCTGGCCGATGCCTGGGTCGGGCCGCTGGATCGACTGGACGCCGCGGGCTTTGCCCGCATCATCGTCTCGCCCGGGGTCGCACTGGAGCACCCGGTCCTGCAACGGGCGCGTGCCGCCGGTGCCCGCCTGACCGGAGACATCGACCTGTTCGCCGAGCAGGCGGGCGCCCCAGTCATCGCGATTACCGGCTCCAACGGCAAGAGCACGGTGACCGCGCTGGTCGGCGAGTTGCTGCGCGCCGCCGGCCTGCGGGTGGCGGTGGGTGGTAACTACGGCACCCCGGCGCTGGACCTGCTGGAGCAGGCCCCGGACCTGTACGTGCTGGAGCTGTCCAGTTTCCAGCTGGAGCGCAGCGACATGTTGGCGCCAGCGGCCGCCGCCATCCTGAATATCTCGCCTGATCACCTGGATCGCTACGCCGATCTGGATGCGTATGTGCGTGCCAAGGCCCGCATCCTGGATCGCGCCGAGCGTGGTGTGCTGAACCGCGAGGACGCCTGGCTGCGCGAGATCACCCTGCCGCCGGGTCTGAAGGTGATCTCCTTCGGTCTCGATGCGCCGGTCGGCGCGGACGATTTCGGAGTGCGCCCGTCCAGCGCGGATGCTCCGGACCTGGTGCGCGGTGACCAGGTCCTTCTCTCGACCGGCCATCTGCGTCTGCGTGGACAGCACAACTGGGCCAACGCCCTGGCCGCGCTTGCCCTTGTCTGGCCGTGGCTGGAGGCGGGCGAGCCGCGCGCACGCGCCATGGCGGCCCTGGCCGAGTTCGCCGGTCTGCCGCATCGCTCGCAGTGGATTGCCGAAGTGGGCGGTGTCGCCTACATCAATGACTCCAAGGGCACCAATGTCGGCGCGACCCTGGCGGCCCTGCGTGGTACGCCCGGGCCGCTGGTGCTGATCGCGGGCGGGCAGGGCAAGGGGCAGGACTTTACGCCGCTGGCCGATTACGTCCCGGGCAAGGTCCGTGGTGTGGTGCTGCTCGGCGAGGACGCGCCAATGATCGCCCGGGCCCTGGCCTCCGTGGTTCCGGTCCAGCGCGTGGACGATATGGCCGCCGCGGTTGCGCAGGCCGCTGCCTGGGCGGAACCCGGGGATACCGTCCTGCTGTCGCCCGGTTGCGCCAGCCTGGACATGTACCCGAATTATCAGGCGCGCGGCGACGACTTCGCGCACGCGGTGCGGGAACTGGCAGCATGAGTATCTCCAGCACCCGCCTCGGACTCCCGGATCGCGGCCTCGTCGCCGGCCTGCGCGACCATGTGGACCTGCCCCTGCTCGCCGTCGCGGCGATCCTGCTGGGGATCGGCCTGGTGATGGTCGCGTCCGCCTCCATGGGGCTGGGCGAACGTTATTTCGGCAACACCTGGCACTTCTTCCAGCGCCAGGTCATTTTCGCCGCCATCGGGCTTGCGGTGGCGACCTTCCTCTGGGTGGTCCCGCTGGCGCGCTGGGAACGCGCCGGGCCGTGGCTGCTGATCCTGGTGATGGCGTTGCTGATCGCAGTGCTGATCCCGGGTGTCGGGCGCACGGTCAACGGCGCGACCCGCTGGATCCCGCTGGGGATGTTCAACCTGCAGGTCGCCGAGCTGGTGAAGCTGCTGGTGGTGATGTACCTCGCCGGTTACATCGTGCGTCACTATTCGACGCTCCGCCTGCACTTCCTCGGTTTTATCCGCCCGCTGATCGTGCTTGGGGTGGGCACCATCCTGCTGTTGCTGCAGCCGGACTTCGGCGGCGCCGCGATCATGCTGGCGATTGGCATGGGCATGCTGTTCCTGGCCGGTGCGAAGCTTTGGCAGTTCGCCGCGCTGGCGGGCACCATCGCGGCGGGGATGGCGGTCGTCGCGGTCGCGGCGCCATACCGCGTGGCGCGCCTGACGGCGTTCCTCGATCCCTGGCAGGATCCGTTTGCCACCGGTTTCCAACTGACCCAGTCGCTGATCGCGATCGGCTCCGGCGGCTGGTTCGGGGCCGGGCTCGGCAACAGTGTGCAGAAGCTCTTTTACCTGCCCGAGGCGCACAACGACTTCCTGTTCGCGGTGTTTGCCGAGGAGTTCGGCTTCGTCGGTGTGGTGGCCCTCATCGCGCTGTTCGGAGTCCTGGTCTGGCGCTGCATCCAGATCGGTTTGTACGCCGAGCGCGCAGGGCATGCCTTCGGCTCGCATCTGGCCTTTGGCGTGGCCATCTGGATGGGCCTGCAGGCGTTCCTGAACCTCGCGGTGAACATGGGGCTGCTTCCGACCAAGGGCCTGACCCTGCCGTTTCTCAGTTACGGCGGCAGTTCGCTGATCGTCTCGCTGGCGGCTATCGGCCTGGTGATGCGCGTGTACCGCGAGGCCCAGGTGCCGGCCCCGCGCGCCGCACCCCCGGCGCGCCGCCGGCGTGGGGGTGCCGCATGAGGGCCCCGCGCATCCTGATTATGGCCGGCGGCACCGGGGGCCATGTGTTCCCGGGCCTGGCAGTGGCCACCCTGCTGCGGGAACGCGGTGCCGAGGTGCGCTGGCTGGGCACGGCCCGCGGCGTGGAATCGCGGCTGGTGCCGGCGGTCGGGATCGAACTGCATACGCTTCCAATCGCCGGCATCCGCGGCAAGGGCCTGGTCGGGCTGGCACTCGCACCCTGGCGGCTCGGCATTTCGCTGTGGGCCGCCCTGGGTCTGATGACGCGTCTGCGCCCGGACGCCGTGATTGGCTTTGGTGGGTTTGCCGCCGGCCCCGGGGGACTAATGGCGGCCGCCATGGGCCGGCCGCTGGCAATCCACGAACAGAACGCCGTGGCCGGTCTCACCAATCGCTGGCTGGCGAAGGTGGCGGACCGGGTCTACGCCGGCTTCGAGCACAGTTTCCCCGAGCGGGTGGCGGTCACGGTGGTGGGCAACCCGGTGCGCGCCGCGATTGCGGAACTTCCGGCGCCGGAGGCGCGTTTCGACGAGCGCGAGGGCGCCCTGAACCTCCTCGTCCTGGGCGGCAGCCTGGGCGCCCGTTCGCTCAATCGCACGCTGCCCGCGGGACTGGCGCGCGTGGCCGTGGAGCAGCCGCTGAACATCCGTCACCAGGCGGGCGAGCGCACCCTCGACGAGGCCCAGGCCGCCTATGCGGAGGCAGGTCTGGAGGCGGAGATCAGCGCCTTTATCGAAGACATGGCCGCGGCCTATGCCTGGGCGGACCTGGTGATCTGCCGCGCCGGGGCGCTCACCGTGGCCGAGGTGGCCGCGGCCGGCGTGCCGGCGATCTTCGTGCCCTATCCACATGCGGTGGACGATCATCAGACCGCGAATGCCGAGGCCCTGGTGCAATCCGGTGCCGCCTGGCGGGTCGCGGATGCCGAGCTGGACGCTCAGCGGGTCTACGAGCTGGTCGCCCCGCTGGACCGCGAGGCCCTGCGTGCGCGTGCCTTGCTGGCCCGCGCACAGGCCCGCCCCGACACCGCACGGCACCTGGCCGATGCCTGCATGGAAATGGCGGGCGCCCGCCGGGAGGGATCGTCATGAATGCCCCGCGCCTGCCACGCCATGCGATGCGTCGTATCCGCCGGATCCATTGTGTGGGGATCGGGGGGTCCGGCATGAGCGGGATCGCCGAGGTCCTGCATCAACTGGGATATCAGGTCTCCGGATCCGATCTCGGGCAGTCGGCGATGGTCGAACGCCTGAAGGGCATGGGTATCCCGGTGGTGGCGGCCCATACCGAATCGAACGTGGCCGCTGCCGACGTGCTGGTGGTTTCCAGTGCGATCAATCCGAGCAACCCCGAGGTCCAGGAGGCGCGTCGGCGCGGCATCCCGATCGTGCGCCGCGCCGAGATGCTGGCCGAACTGATGCGCTTTCGCTATGGCATCGCGGTCGCCGGGACCCATGGCAAGACCACGACCACCAGCCTGGTCGCCAGTGTGCTGGCGGAGGCCGGGATGGACCCGACGTTTGTGATTGGCGGACGCCTGAACAGCACGGCGAGCCACTCGAATCTCGGCGCCGGGGACTATCTGGTGGCCGAGGCCGACGAGAGTGACGCGTCCTTCCTGCATCTGCAGCCGATGATCAGCATCGTGACCAATATCGATGCCGATCACCTGGGGACCTATGGCAACGACTTTGGCCAGCTGCGGGCGACCTTCCTGGAATTCCTCCACCACCTGCCGTTCTACGGCATTGCCGTGCTGTGCGCCGACGACCCGCAGGTGCGTGATCTGTACCCGGAACTGGAGCGCCCGCGCCTGACCTACGGCATCGAACAGGACGCCGACGTGCGCGCCCTGAATGTGCGCCAGGAAGGCGTGCGCATGTACTTCGACCTCGCGTTGCCCGGTCAGGCTGCGTTCCCGGTGACGCTGAACCTGCCCGGGCGCCACAACGTGCTCAATGCCCTGGCGGCGGCGGCTGTCGCGCACGAGCTGGAGGTCGCCCCCGAGGCGATCCAGGCCGCGTTGGCGCGCTTCCAGGGTATTGGGCGGCGCTTCCAGGTGCAGGAGCTGCGGACCGCACAGGGGGCCCTGACCCTGGTCGACGACTATGGCCATCACCCGCGCGAGATTGCTGCCACTCAGGCGGCCGCGCGCGATGCCTGGCCGGGCCGCCGCCGGATCACCATCTTCCAGCCGCATCGTTATACCCGCACGCGTGATCTGTTCGAGGACTTCGCCGAGGCCCTGTCCGAGACCGACGTCCTGATCCTGCTCGAGGTGTATGCCGCCGGGGAGGACCCGATCCCCAGCGCCGATGGCCGCAGCCTGGCGCGCGCCATTCGTCTGCGCGGGCGGGTGGAGCCGGTGTTTGTCGAGCGCGCAGAGGATGTGATCGGTGTGCTCGCGGGGATGCTGCGGCCGGACGATGTCGTGCTCGCCCAGGGTGCCGGCGATATTGGCCGTCTGGCCGGGCTGCTCCCGCAGCAGCTGGGGACCGCCGGCGAGGAGGAATCATGATGGCCGCCCGCGCTGTGGACTCGTCGATGACTCCGTTCGCGCAGGCCACGCGTGGCCGGTTGCAGGCGCAGGTTCCGCTGGCCGGGCTGACCTCCTGGCGCGCAGGCGGCCCGGCCGACTGGCTGTTCCAGCCGGCGGACCTTGACGACCTGGTCGCTGCCCTGCGCGATCACGCGACCCACGCGCCGCAGATGCCCGTGACCTTCCTCGGCCTGGGCAGCAACGTCCTGATTCGTGACGGCGGGCTGGACGGCCTGGTCGTGCATCTTTCCGGAGTGCTGAACGAACGCCGGCGCCTGGACGGCGATCGCCTGCTGCTTGGGGCCGGGCTGGCCTGCGCCCAGGCCGCGCGTTTCGGGGCCCGCGAGGGGCTGGTCGGGGCCGAGTTCCTGGCCGGCATCCCCGGGACTGTGGGCGGCGCGCTGCGGATGAACGCCGGCGCCTGGGGTGGCGAGATCTGGCCCCTGGTGGAGGCGGTCTCCACGGTGGATGCGCGCGGCGAACTGCATACCCGCACCCCCGCGGACTACACGATCGGCTACCGCAGTGTCCACGGCCCCGAGGCGGAGTGGTTCACCGGCTGCGTGTTGCAGCTGGCCGCGGGTGACCCTGACGTCGGGACCCGGCGCATCCGCGAGTTGCTGCGCGAACGATCCGCGAAGCAGCCGTTGGGGTTGCCATCCTGCGGGTCGGTGTTCCGCAACCCGGAGGGCGATCACGCCGCGCGCCTGGTCGAGGCCGCCGGTCTGAAGGGACTGCGCCACGGGGCGGCGGAGATCTCCCCCAAGCACGCGAATTTCATCACCCACGACGGCAGCGCGCGCGCCGCCGATATCGAATGGTTGCTGCGTCATGCCCAGGACGAGGTGCAGCGGCAGTTCGGGGTGCACCTGGAGCCCGAGGTCCGGGTCCTGGGTCGGCCAGGGGCTACGCACGAGGCAAGCGAGGGAACGGCATGAGCAAGCGAAGTGCACAAGATTATGGCCGTGTCGCGGTCCTGATGGGTGGCTGGTCTGGCGAGCGCGAAGTCTCGCTGCACAGTGGTCAGGCGGTGCTGGCGGCACTGCAGCGCCAGGGTGTCGATGCCCATCCCCTGGACCTGACCCGCGAGACGGCGCGCTGCCTGGCCCTGGAGAACTTCGACCGCGTCTTCATCGTGCTCCACGGGGAGTGCGGCGAGGACGGGACCCTGCAGGGCTGTCTGGACATGGCGGGCATGCCTTACACCGGGACCGGCGTGCTCGGTTCCGCATTGGGCATGGACAAGCTGGCCTGCAAGCGGCTGTGGGCGGGGAGCAATCTGCCGAGCGCCCCCTATCGTCTGCTCACGCCGGGGTTCGACCCCGACGCGGTGGCCGATGCACTGGGCCTGCCATTGATCGTGAAGCCCGCGCGCGGCGGCTCCAGCCTGGGGATCACACGGGTGGATCGGGTGGCCGATCTGCCGGCCGCCTTCGAGGCCGCGCGGCTGCAGCCGGGGCAGGTGTTCGCGGAGCAGTGGATCAGCGGACGCGAGTACACCGTCGCGATCCTCGGCAACGAGCCGTTGCCGGTGGTGGAGATCCGCACCCCGGGCGGTTTCTACGATTACCACGCCAAGTACGAGGCCGACGATACCGGCTACATCTGCCCGCCGCCGCTGGATTCCAGCGCGTTGCTGGAGTTGCAGTCCATGGCCATCGCCGCCTTCGCGACGCTGGAGGGTTGCGGCTGGGGACGAGTGGACATCCTGCAGGACGAACATGGCGAGAACTTCCTGATCGAGGTGAACACGATCCCGGGCATGACCGACCACTCGCTGGTGCCCAAGGCTGCCGCGCAGGCGGGCATCGACTTCGACGAGCTGTGCCTGCGCATCCTCGATTCCAGTTTTGAGTGTGGAGGACTGCGTTGAACGCACGCCGCACAACGCGACCCGCGCGCCGCCCGCAGGCGCGGGGACCGTCGCCGTTGCGCCGGATGGCCGGCCCGGGGCTGCGCCTGATGTCGGGCATGGGGCTGGCCGCGGTGCTGGTGCTGGGCGCGCTGGCCTGGTTGCAGTTCGACCCGGATGCCTGGTTGCCGATCGAGCATGTCGAGGTGACCGGCAATCCGCAGCATGCGGATGTCGCCGCGGTGCACGAGATGGTCCGGACCCATGCGCCGGGCTTCATCGGTGTCGAGCTCGAGCGCCTGCGCGTTGCGCTTGAGGGCCAGCCGTGGGTGGACGCGGTGCGCCTGCGGCGTCAGTGGCCGGACACCCTGGTGGTGGAGATTCACGAGCCGGTGCCGGTGGCGCAGTGGGGCGAGGACCATCTGGTCGATCGCCACGGGCGCCTGTTTGGCCCGGTGGCGCTGGATGATTGGGAGGGCCTGCCGGCACTCGCCGGGACCGACGGGCGGCAGGTGGTGCTGATGCATCGCTACCTGGAGGTCTCCGCACGCCTGGCCGATGCCGGGCTCGAGGTCGCCGGTCTCGAAGAGGGCGAACGCCACGACTGGACCATCCACCTGGCGGACGGCGTACGCGTGCTGATGGGGCGCGATGCCGATCTTGCACGACTGGGGCAACTGGTCCGCGCGGCCCCGGCGATTCGCGACTATCGCGAGGCCCCGGTGGAACGGATCGACCTGCGTTACCCCCACGGGCTGGCCGTGGCCTGGGCGGATGCGGCGGAAGACGGTGCGGGGAACGCCCGATGACACGAACGACAGGACGCAGAAAGATGATGGCAAAGAAGTCGGAACCCGGTCTGATCGTCGGCCTGGACGTCGGCACCTCGAAGATCGAGGCGGTGGTCGGGGAGCTGACCGAGGAAGGCGAGATCGAGATCATCGGCATCGGTTCCTCGCCCTCGCGCGGGTTGAAGAAGGGCGTGGTCGTGAACATCGAGTCCACCGTCCAGTCGATCCAGCGCGCGGTGGAGGAGGCCGAGCTGATGGCCGGTTGCGAGATCCACTCGGTCTATACCGGGATCGCCGGCTCGCACATCAAGAGCTACAACTCCACCGGGGTGGTCGCGATCAAGGACGGCGAGGTGGTCGCCGGCGACGTGGACCGGGTGATCGACGCCGCGCGCGCCATCGCCATCCCGGCCGACCAGCGCATCCTCCACGTGCTGCCGCAGGAATACATCATCGACGAGCAGGAGGGCATCCGCGAGCCGATCGGCATGTCCGGGGTGCGGCTGGAGGCCAAGGTGCACCTGGTCACCGGGGCGGTCTCCGCCGCGCAGAACATCGTCAAGTGTGTGGAACGCTGCGGGCTGCGGGTGGACGACATCATCCTCGAGCAGCTCGCCTCCAGTTACTCGGTCCTGAGCGAGGACGAGAAGGACCTGGGTGTGTGCCTAGTGGACGTCGGCGGTGGCACCACGGACATCGCGGTGTTCGCCCACGGCGCGATCATGCACACCGCAGTCATCCCGATCGCCGGCGATCAGGTCACCAACGACATCGCGGTCGCGCTACGCACCCCGACCCAGTACGCCGAAGAACTCAAGATCAAGTACGCCTGCGCGCTGCGCTCGCTGGCCGATCCGAGCGAGAGCATCGAGGTGCCCGGTGTCGGCGATCGGGCCGCGCGCCGACTGTCGCGCCAGACGCTCGCCTCCGTGGTCGAGCCGCGCTACGAGGAATTGTTGCAGCTGGTGCAAGCGGAACTGCGCCGCAGCGGCACCGAAGAAATGATTGCCGCCGGAGTGGTGCTCACCGGTGGCTCGTCCCGAATGGAAGGTGTGGTGGACCTCGCCGAAGAGGTCTTTCACATGCCCGTACGCCTGGGGGTGCCGCAACGCGTCACCGGGCTCCTGGATGTTGTGAAGAATCCGATCCACGCGACGGGGGTGGGGCTGTTGCTCTACGCCCGCGAGTCGCGTGCGGAGCAGGAGGCCCGGCCCGTGAGCAGCGGGTTCCAGGGCGTATGGGCGCGCATGAAGCGCTGGTTTTCCGGACAGTTCTGATGATCGGGGCCCCGGAATTTTAGGAGGCCGGACCGCTCTCCGGCCATGACGCAGGTAAACAGAAGTTTATGTACTACACACGCAACGAGAGGACGCAATCATGACGTTCGAACTGATGGACACCTATAGCCAGAACGCGACGATCAAGGTCGTCGGCGTTGGGGGCGGCGGCGGCAATGCCGTGCAGCACATGGTCAACTCGCAGCTGGAAGGCGTCGATTTCATCTGTGCCAACACCGATGCCCAGGCTTTGAAGAGCCTGGATTCCAAGACGCTGCTGCAATTGGGCGGCGACATCACCAAGGGCCTGGGGGCCGGGGCGGATCCGTCGGTCGGTCGCGAGGCTGCACTGGAGGACCGTGAACGCATCCAGGATCTGTTGCAGGGCGCCGACATGGTCTTCATCACCGCCGGCATGGGCGGTGGTACGGGTACCGGTGCCGCCCCGGTGGTGGCGCAGATCGCCAAGGAGATGAATATCCTGACGGTCGCGGTGGTCACCAAGCCGTTCCCGTTCGAGGGCAAGCGCCGCATGCAGGTCGCGATGTCCGGGATCAAGGCGCTGACCGAACAGGTCGATTCCCTGATCACCATCCCCAACGAGAAGCTGCTGACGGTGCTGGGCAAGAACACCACGCTGCTGGATGCCTTCAAGGCTGCCAACGACGTGCTGTTCGGCGCGGTGCAGGGCATCGCCGAGCTGATCACCCGTCCGGGTCTGATCAACGTCGACTTTGCCGACGTGCGCAACGTGATGCGCGAGATGGGCATGGCGATGATGGGCACCGGCACCGGCACCGGCGAGGATCGTGCGCGCGAGGCCGCCGAAGCGGCGATCGCCAGCCCCTTGCTGGAGGACATCGATATCTCCGGTGCGCGTGGCATCCTGGTGAACGTGACCGGTGGCATGGATGTCGGGATCGGCGAGTTCGAGGAAGTCGGCGAGGCGGTGAAGGCCCTGGCCTCGGAAGATGCCAATGTCGTGGTTGGGACGGTCATCGACCCCGAGATGACCGACGAGCTGCGGGTGACCTTGGTGGCCACGGGGCTTGGCGCGCCAGCGACGCAGTCCGAACGGCCGCAGGTGCGAGTGGTCGATGCCCAGCCGAAGAGGGCCGTCGGCTCCGATGTCGAAGTCGACCTCGACCAGCCGACCGTCAAGCGGCGCGGCGGTGACAACCTTGCGGTCGACTACAATCAGCAGCAAGGCATTGATGTGCTGGATATTCCGGCCTTCCTGCGTAAACAAGCCGACTGAGAACGGCTGTACATGCAGGGCGAGCGGAATCCTGCAATAATGCGGTAATCGTTGTGTGCATGAGGAGCCCGGGAGGGCCCGGGCTCCCCTTATGCGCTCTCCTGGAAGAGAGAGGCTCAATTCGTTGATCAGGCAAAGAACGCTCAAGAACAGCATTCGGGCGACCGGAGTGGGACTGCATACCGGAGAAAAGGTGGTGCTGACCCTGCGTCCGGCTCCGGTGAATACCGGGATTGTGTTCCATCGCTGCGATCTTGATCCGTCCGTGGAGATTCGCGCCTGTGCCGACAATGTCGGCGACACGCGGCTGTCCACCACGCTGGTCAATGGAGACGTCCGGGTTTCGACCGTGGAGCATTTGCTCTCGGCCATTGCCGGATTGGGAATCGACAACCTGCATGTCGATGTGAGCGCCGCCGAGGTGCCCATCATGGACGGCAGTGCCGGTCCCTTCGTGTTTCTGCTGCAGTCCGCCGGGCTGAAGGAGCAGGACGCGCCCAAGGAATTCATTCGGGTCAAGCGCAGCGTGGAAGTCCGCGAGGACGACAAGTGGGTGCGCTTTGATCCTTACGAGGGGTTCAAGGTCGGTTTCTGTATCGATTTCGAACACCCGATGTTTACCGACGGAAGCCAGCGCGCAGAGCTGGACTTCTCGTCCACCTCCTTTGTGAAGGAGGTCTCGCGTGCCCGGACCTTCGGGTTCATGCGCGACATCGAGGCCCTGCGGGCGAATCAGCTGGCGCTGGGCGGCAGCCTGGACAACGCCGTGGTCCTCGATGACTACAAGATCCTCAACGAAAACGGGCTGCGTTACGACAACGAACTGGTCAAGCACAAGATCCTCGACGTCGTCGGGGACCTGTACCTGCTCGGTCACAGCCTGATCGGTGCGTTCACTGGCCACAAGTCCGGGCATGCGCTGAACAACCAGCTGATCCGTCAGCTCCTGGCCGACGAGACCGCCTGGGAGAAGGTGACCTTCGAGGACCCGAGCGAACGCCTGCCGATCTCCTTCGGTCAGCTGGCACCGACTCCAGCGGGCTGACCTCACCCTGGAACACATGTTCCAGGGTGAGGTAGGTCAGTCGCGCTTCGGTGACGGCCTGGCCGCCCGGGCGAGGCGTTCGAGGGCGCCGGCCAGCCCGGGGTCCTGGATGCTGCTGGCGGTATCGGCCAGGATGCGGCGGGCCGCATCCGGGATCTCGCGGCGCTCCAGTCGCCTGGTGGGCTGGGGGGGGCGTGGGGTGTTGGTCAGCCGGATACGTATCTGTTCGATGCCCTCGAAGCCCGCGGCACGCAAGGTCTTGAGCAGTTCGCGCTGCTGGAAGCGCAGTTCGGTGGCCAGCCCGCGGTTCGCGCAGATTGCGACCAGGGTGTCCTCGCGCAGGGTGAACGCCAGTCGGCCAGCCTGCAGGGCGTTGCCGACCAGTCCCTCGAGGGCGCGTTCCACGCCGCGGTCGCGGCTGGAGTGCGCGGAAAAGTCGCGGGCGATGAAGCGGGTAATCCGCTGCGGCGTCATCGAGGGACTCCGGCAGTCCGCGGCGGAAGGAGTGAGAGGAATCGCATGCAGCTGATCGTACTACGTCCGGATGGTCTTTGTGCACGTCTTCCGTTGTGGGGCGTGGCGCTGGCGGGCACCCTGCTCGCGCTGCTGGTGGTGGCGGCGGTTGTGACCGCCTACGTGGCGGGGCAAAGCCAGCGCGAGGTGGTCAGGATCCCGGTCGCAAACACGCTGGATCCGATCGTGGTGGAGACGGCCGAACGCGAGGCAGCACGTGAAGGTTTGAACTACCTGGTTGACCGTGTGGTCGCGCTGGAACGCCAGCTGACGCGGGTGGATCTGCGCCTCCGCTCGGTTGGCGACTCCCTGGGGCTGGACGTGGCCGCACTGGAGCCGGAAGTTGGCGGCCAGGGCGGCCCGCTGCTGGACGGACCGGGTTCTCCGCTGGAGATCCATGACCGCTTGCTGGCGCTGGAACACCTTCTGGGTCGTCGCAGTGCCGCCGTAGAGACGGTAGGTTCCGAGCTACGCCAGGAGGCGGCTCGCGAGGCGCTGTCCCCGCAGTTTCGCCCGGTGGAGGATGACGCCTGGATTAGCTCGGCGTTTGGTTATCGCGAAGACCCGTTCACCGGGAACCGCCGCTTCCACTCGGGGATGGATTTTGCCGGGCGGCCAGGCTCGGACATCCGCGCCGCGGGCGGTGGTCTGGTCGTATTCGCGGGCCGCCGGAGCAGCTACGGCAAGCTCGTCGAGATCGCGCACGGCGGCGGCTTGAATACGCGCTACGCACACAACGCGGAAATCCTGGTCGAGCCCGGGCAGCGCGTGGAGGCTGGCGAGGTGATCGCGAAGATGGGGCGCACCGGTCGCGCGACCGATACCCACCTGCACTACGAGGTGGTCGACGCCGGCCAGGCCCTGAATCCCTATCATTTTCTCCAGGATCGGGACTGACCCTCCGCGGTCCTTCTCGGCCCCGCAGGGGCATGACCGGCTGCGCGTCTCTTGGCCACAGCGTTTCCCTGACGGATCGTTTATCCTAGCCGGGTTTCAGCCAACCCTTTCGGATCCCCATGGTCAAGCAGCTCGTACAGAAGATTTTCGGTAGTCGCAACGATCGCATCCTCAAGCGCTACACCCGCGCGGTCGAGCGCATCAATGCCCTGGCCGACTCCACCGAGGCGTTGTCGCAGGACGAGCTGCGTCACAAGACACAGGAATTCCAGCGCCGCCTGGGCGAGGGCGAGAATCTGGAGAAGCTCCTGCCGGAGGCCTTCGCGGTCTGTCGCGCGATGAGTGCCCAGGTCCTGGGGCTGCGCCACTTCGACGTCCAGTTGATCGGCGGTATGGTTCTCAACGACGGTCGCATCGCCGAGATGCGCACGGGTGAGGGCAAGACCCTGGTCGCGACCCTGCCCGCCTATCTCAATGCATTGACCGGCGACGGCGTGCATGTGGTGACGGTGAACGACTACCTGGCCCGCCGCGATGCGGCCTGGATGGGGCGGCTGTACGACGCACTGGGTCTGACGGTCGGCGTGGTGAATAGCTCCGGCGGTCTGGGGGTGGATTCCGCCTCCTATCTCTTTGACCCGGAGTACCACGCAGAAGAAGGCGGGTTCGATCAGATGCGTCCGGCGACCCGGCGCGAGGCCTATGCCGCCGATATTACCTATGGCACGAACAACGAGTTCGGCTTCGACTATCTGCGCGACAACATGGCCTTCTCGGCCGATCAGCGCGTGCAGCGCGCACTCAACTTTGCGGTGGTCGACGAGGTCGACTCCATCCTCATCGACGAGGCGCGGACCCCGCTGATCATCTCCGGCCCCAGCGGCGACAGCTCCGAGCTCTACGAGCGGCTGAACACCATCCCGGCCCAGCTGACCCGTCAGGAAGACGAAGAGAGCGAGGGTGACTACTTCGTCGACGAGAAGGCCAAGCAGGTCTTCCTCAGCGAGGAGGGTCACGAGAAGGCCGAGGAACTCCTGCGCCAGGCCGGCTTGCTGGAGGAGTACCAGACCCTGTACGACTCTGCGAGCATCGCGGTACTGCATCACCTGAATGCGGCCCTGCGTGCCCACGCGCTGTTCCACCGCGATGTCGACTACCTGGTGCGCGACAACAAGGTCCAGATCATCGACGAGTTTACCGGCCGCATCATGGGTGGCCGGCGCTGGTCGGAGGGACTGCACCAGGCGATCGAGGCCAAGGAAGGGGTTCCGATCCAGCGCGAGAACCAGACGCTGGCGTCGATCACCTTCCAGAACTATTTCCGCCTGTACGAGAAGCTCGCAGGCATGACCGGTACGGCCGATACCGAGGCCTACGAGTTCCAGACCATCTATGGCCTGGAAGTGGTCGTGATCCCCGGCAACAAGCCGCTGGTGCGCGACGACATGCAGGACCTGGTCTTCCTGACCCAGGAGGAGAAGTACACCGCCATCATCAAGGAGATCCAGTGGTGCGTGGATCGCGGTCAACCGGTCCTGGTGGGGACGGCCTCGGTGGAGAGTTCCGAGCGGCTGGCTGAAGCGCTGAAGAAGACCGGGATCTCGTTCGAGGTGCTGAACGCCAAGCAGCACGAGCGCGAGGCCGCGATCATCGCCCAGGCGGGTCGCCCGAAGGCGGTGACGCTGGCAACCAACATGGCCGGGCGTGGTACCGATATCGTGCTGGGGGGGGCGCTGGATGCCGAACTGGCCGAAGTCGACCCGGACGACAGCGCCCAACAGGAGGCAATCCGGGCCGACTGGCAGGCCCGTCATGACACGGTGATCGAGGCCGGTGGTCTGCACATCATTGGCTCCGAACGCCATGAGTCGCGACGGATCGACAACCAGTTGCGCGGGCGCTCCGGCCGCCAGGGTGACGCGGGCTCCAGCCGCTTCTTCCTGTCGCTGGAAGACAACCTGATGCGGGTGTTTGCATCCGAGCGTGTGCGCAGCCTGATGCAGCGTCTGGGCATGAAGGAGGGCGAGGCGATCGAGAACGCCTGGGTCTCGCGCGCCATCGAGAACGCGCAGCGCAAGGTCGAGGCGCACAACTTCGATATCCGCAAGCAGCTGCTGGAATACGACGACGTCGCCAATGATCAGCGCCGGGTGATCTACGACCAGCGTGCTGAATTGCTGACCACCGAGGACATCAGCGAAACCATCGACACCTTGGTGGAGGATGTGGTCAACGCCCTGATCAACCCGTACATGCCGCCGGGATCGATCGAGGACGAATGGGACATCCAGGGCCTGCAGCAGGCCCTGAACGGCGAGTTCGGGCTCGACCTTCCGGTCCAGCAGTGGCTGGACGACGAGGACGACCTGCACGAGGAGCCGTTGCGCGAGCGGATCATCGGGCATGCCCGCGCGCTGCTGACCCGGAAGCGCGAGCAGCTGGGTGACGAGACCATGAACCGCCTGCAGCGCGACGTGATGCTGCAGGTCCTGGACAGCCAGTGGAAGGAACACCTGGCGGCGATGGACTACCTGCGCCAGGGTATTGGGTTGCGTGGCTACGCCCAGCGCAACCCGAAGCAGGAGTACAAGAAGGAAGCCTTCGCGATGTTCCAGTCCCTGCTGGAACGCATCAAGCACGACGTGGTGAAGTTCCTGCTGCGCATGCAATTGCGCTCACCGGAGGAGGTCGAGGCATTGCAGCCGAAGAAGGCGGCCCCCGCCGAGGACGATCTGCAGTTCCAGCACCAGAACCCCGACAGCCCCCTGAAGGCTGGAGCCGAAGGTGACGCCGAGCCGCGCGAACCGGTTGCGAGCGGCGAGGCCCCCTACCGACGCGACGAGCCCAAGCTGGGCCGCAACGAGCCCTGCTGGTGTGGTTCGGGCAAGAAATTCAAGCATTGCCACGGCAAGCTGTAGGGAGACACTGAGCCCATGGCCGTAGGATTGAACGCCCCGGAGGCACTGCAACCGGTACCGGGGATTCGCGTGGCCGCGGTCGCGGCAGGGATTCGCTATCCCGGGCGCGACGATCTGGTGTTGATCGATGCCGGCCCCGACGCGACCGTTGCGGCGCTTTATACCAACAATGCCTTTCGCGCCGCGCCGGTCGTGGTTGCCGCGGAGCACCAGGCAGCGGGCGGGGCACGCTGGCTGCTGATCAACGCCGGTAATGCCAATGCCGGGACCGGCGAGCCGGGGCTCGCCGCCGCGCGCGCTTGCTGCGAGGCCCTGGCCGCGGTTACGGGCGACCCGGCGGAGGCAGTCCTGCCATTTTCCACCGGGGTGATTGGCGAGCCGCTGCCGGTGGAACGCATCATCGCGGCGCTGCCCGTGCTGCACGCGGGCCTGGCGCCCAATGCCTGGATGCAGGCGGGACGCGCGATCATGACCACTGACACCGTGCTCAAGGGTGTCAGCCGTCGGGTCGCACTGTCGCAGGGCGAGGTGACCCTGACCGGTATCGCCAAAGGTTCGGGGATGATCCACCCCGATATGGCGACCATGCTGGCGTTTATCGGGACCGACCTTGCCATCGAGGCGCGGGCGCTGGACGGTCTGCTGCGCGAGGCCAATCGCGACAGCTTCAACGCGATCACCGTGGACGGGGATACCTCCACAAACGACGCCGTGGTGGTGATGGCCAGTGGCGCGAGTGGGGCGGGGCTCGTCACAGCGGACGATCGGGTCGCCTTTGCCGCGGCTCTGGACGCGGTCTGCCTGGAGCTGGCCCAGGCGATCGTCCGGGATGGCGAGGGTGCCACCAAGTTCGTGACCGTCGAGGTGGTGGGTGCGCGGTCGCGTGAGGAGGCGGCGCAGGTCGCCGAGACCGTCGCGCTGTCCCCGCTGGTCAAGACTGCGCTGTTCGCCTCCGACCCCAATTGGGGCCGCATCCTCGCGGCCGTGGGGCGCGCCGGGGTGCCGGATCTGGTGATCGAGCGCGTGGCGATCCGTGTGAATGACGTCGAGATTGTCCGCGACGGCGGGCGTGCCCCGGAATACGCCGAGGCCGACGGCCAGCGTGCCTTCGACGCCGAGGAGATCCACATCCGGATCGACCTGGGCCGGGGTGACGCACGGACGCGCAAGTACACCTGCGACTTCTCCCACGAGTACGTGCGCATCAATGCCGAATACCGGTCCTGAGCCGGCGTCTTCCCCTCCGGTCGAGGTCGCGATCGGACTGATCCGCGACAACCAGGGTCGCGTGCTGGTTACGCGTCGCAGGGACGCGCAACACCTGGCCGGGCTGTGGGAGTTTCCCGGGGGCAAGGTCGAGAGCGGCGAATCCCCCACGGTGGCTCTGCAGCGTGAACTCGACGAGGAGCTTGGCGTCGGCGTCGATTCGGCGGTTCAGTGTCTGACGGTCGAACACGACTATGGGGAGTGCGCGGTTCGTCTGCATGTGTTCCGCGTGACGGCCTGGTCGGGTGCGCCCCGTGGCCGCGAGGCCCAGCCTATGGAGTGGCGTGCCCCGCTGGACCTGGACCCCGCGGATTTCCCGGCGGCGAATCGCCCGATGCTCAACGTCTTGCGCCTGCCCGAGCGTTATCTGATCACACCGTCACCGGACGACGCCGCGCAGGCCGCTGCCATCGCCGGCCAAGTAACCCAGGCCCTGCGTGCGGGCCAGGCTGACATGGTTCAGGTGCGTGCGCAGGACTTGGGCCGGGTCGATTATTGCGACTTTCTCGCGGCGATCACAGGGCCCGCCGATGCCCTGGGCATCCCGGTCCTGGCGAATGCGCCACCGGATTGGCTGGCGGATTTTCCGCGGGTGGGGTTGCATCTGCCCGAGCGGCGTTGGCGCGAGCTGGATGCGCGTCCGGCGTCCGGTGGCTGGGTGGCCGCCTCGGTTCACGACCGTGCCGGTCTCGAGCGGGCGGCGGCCCTGGGGCTGGATTTCGTGGTGCTGGGGCCGGTGCAGGCGACCGCAACGCACCCCGGTGCCGAGGCGCTGGGCTGGGGGCGTTTCGCGGACTGGGTGCGGGGTGCGGCGCTGCCGGTCTATGCGCTCGGCGGGATGTCTGTCGTCAGCCTGCCCCGGGCGCGGGCGGCCGGTGCGCAGGGTATTGCGGCCATTCGGGGCTTGCTGGACTGAATCCGGGCCTTCCAGGCGCCCAGGGCCCTGCATCAGATCGCGCAGCAGCAGAGCCGGAACGGAACGTCGACATGGGCCGGTACGGGGCGTTCGCGGAAATCGCCGGGGGCGAAGAAGCGCACAGTAAAGCGCTGGCGCCCGCCGCTGATTTCCGGGTAGACCCCCAGCGCGGGGTCTACCGTTACCCGGATCAGTTGCCACGCGTGGGCGGTATCGAGATTGCGCTCGAAGTACCCGTCCTCGGCCGTCACCGGCTCCGCGTTGCCCGAGTGGCGCATGTAGCGCAGCACCTGGGCGGTTGCCTCGGCCACGGTGTTCAGCGGTTGGAACCATTCCAGAAGAAGCTCGGTACGCGCCTGATTCGGCTGGGCCAGCCAGTAGTGGTAGATCGGCAGGTCGAAGTCGAAGGCCCCGCCGGGCAGGGCCATGCGCTGGCGCACGCTGGAGAAAAACTCGCTGCCGCGCACGCGGTGATCGAGCGCGCCGGCCTGTTCCTCCAGGGCGTCGTGCAACCGCTTCTGTGCATCCATGGTCTCGCGAAAGCGATCGGCATCGATGCCCGGCTGGTTGGCCAGTCGGGTCAGGTTGACCGTCTGGCGCTCGATCTCGCCCATCAGCTCGCGCTTGATGTCTACCCGGGTGACCAAGGCATAGATGTCCACCAGCGAGACCAGGGCCTCGTGATGATCGAAGGCCCGCCCGGACTCCAGTGCATCCCCGAAGCGTGCGTTCAGGGCCTCCAGCCGCAGCAGGAGGCGTACACGTTCATGCAGCGGTTGTTCAAAGGTCAGGGATTGGCTCACGACGGACCCGTTGGGCAGGAGGACTGGAGGCGCATGCTGGTCCAGGAACTTCCGCAGTATCAGCTATTCGGGGGGCGGTTTTCCACCCGCGAGCGGATGGTGGTGGCCAGCTCGCGCAGGGCAGTGTCGCGTTCTGCTACCTGGTTCGCCAGTTCGGCATCCGACGTCTGTTCGGTATTGAGGATCTCGCTGTCCCCGCGTCGGCGGCGCTCGGCGGGGTTCATCTGGACCTCGAGGATGGCCTCTACCTCGGCGCTGCTGCGGCCATCCCGCTGGGTTACGCGTGCGATCTGTTCGCCGGGCTCGCAATGGACCACGACGACGTGATCGAAACGCGCCTCCCACCCGGCCTCGAACAGCAGGGGTACCACGATCACGGCATAGGGTGTGGTCTCTGGTAGCGCGGCGAGGCGTTGTTCGATAGCGGCCTCCACCGCCGGGTGAACCAGTGCCTCCAGGGCCTGGCGTTCGGCCGGGTCGGCAAAGATCCGGCTGCGCAAGGCGCCGCGGTCCAGGTGGCCGCGGGCATCGAGTATGCCGGGGCCAAAGCGGTCCACGATGGCCGCGTAGAGATCGTGTCCCGGCGTCTGGAGTTCGCGGTTCAGGGTGTCGGCATCCAGTACCGGTGCCCCGAGGCTGGCGAAGAGCCCTGCAACGCGACTCTTGCCGCAGCCGATCCCCCCGGTGAGTCCGACCCGCAGCATGACGTTCGCCTAAAACCCTTGCGGGAAATAGAGGGCCAGCAGCTCGTCGCCCCAGATCAAGGCGAGCCACCCGGCAGCGGCGAGATAGGGTCCGAACGGGATCGGGATGTTGCGGTCGCGCCCGCGCAGCAGGATCAGCGCGATCCCGACCACCGCGCCGACCAGTGAGGCCAGAAGCAGGATGACCGGCAGCGCCTGCCAGCCGAGCCACGCGCCCAGCGCCGCCAGCAGTTTGAAGTCACCGAAGCCCATGCCTTCCTTGCCGGTCAGCAGGCGGAAGCCGTGGAAGATCAGCCACAAGGTCAGGTAACCGGCCGCAGCACCGATCACGGCGGACTGCAGGTCGGTGAAGGTACCGGGGATGTTGACCAGCAGCCCGAGCCACAAAAGCGGCAGGGTGAGCTGATCGGGGAGTAGCGTCGTCCGGGCATCGATCCCGGAGGCGGCGATCAGTACGGCCGTGAAGACCAGCGCCAGCAGCCCGGCGCTACCGGGCCCCAGGTGCCAGACCGTTACCACGAAGAGCAGCGCGGTGAGTGCCTCCACTGCGGGATACTGCCAGCTGATGCGGGTGCCACACCCGGGGCAGCGACCGCGCAGGAACAGGAAGCTGAGAATGGGCACGTTTTCGAGCGCCCGGATCGGGCGCTGGCATTGCGGGCAGCGCGAGCGCGGGCGGATCAGGTCGAAGTGCTCGCGCTCGTCGTTCGGCGCGTGCTCGAGGATCGCGCGCGCCTCGGTCTCCCACTCGCGTTCCAGCATCACCGGGAGGCGCGCGATCACCACGTTCAGGAAGCTGCCGATCAGCAGCCCGAACACCCCGGCAACCGGCAGTGCCCAGCCGCCCAGTTGGGCTCCGATCTCGGTCAGCATCCCTGAGGGAGACACTGATTAATGTACACGCTCGCGCTCGAGTCGCTTTTGCGTGCGAACAAGGCGCGGCGACCGCCGTGCAGTCTTCTGCACAAGGGAGCCGCAACGCCGTTCCCGCGCAAAAGCGGCCGAGCCCCTACATTCAATAGCTTGTGGGGTTGGCGCCCCAGGTTCCCCGATCCTGCGTTGCGCCGCTTGCGGGTAGGACCCCTACCCGCTGCACGACGCGCCTTGTCTCGGAAAACCTGGGGTGCCAACGCGAGGGTGTACATTGATCAGTGTCTCCCTTAGATCACCTGACCCATCTGGAAGATGGGCAGGTACATGGCGATGACCAGGCCGCCGACCAGCACGCCGAGGACCACCATGATCAGCGGTTCCAGCAGGCTGGACAGGCTGTCCACGGCGTTGTCGACCTCTTCCTCGTAGAAATCCGCGACTTTCGACAGCATTGAATCCAGCGAGCCGGATTCCTCGCCAATCGCGACCATCTGCACCACCATGTTGGGGAACACGGCGGTATTGCGCATGGACCACTGCAATTGGCCGCCGGCCTCGGTCTCGTCGCGCATGCGCAGGGTGGCTTCTCGGTAGACGGCGTTGCCGGTGGCGCCGGAGACCGAGGTCAGGGCATCCACCAGCGGGACCCCGGCGGAGAACATGGTCGACAGCGTTCGCGCAAAGCGGGCGATGGCGGCCTTGCGCAGGATCGGGCCGAAAGCCGGGGCCTTGAGGACCATGATGTCGAGGAAACGGGCGAAGCGTGGCAGCCGCCGCCGGGCCTGAACGAAGACGAATCCGATGGCGACCATGACCCCGAGGATGGCCCACCACCAGCTCTGGGTGAACTCCGAGAGGTCGACCACCATGCGGGTGAATACCGGGAGGTCGGCACCGAACCCGGTAAACAGGGCCTCGAACTGCGGGACCACGTAGATCAGCAGGATCGCGGTCACCACGATGGCGACCACAACCACTGCGGCCGGATAGAACAGGGCCTTCTTGATCTTGCCCTTCAGGGCCTCGGTCTTTTCCTTGTAGGTGGCGACCTTGTCCAGCAGGGTCTCGAGTGTCCCCGCCTGCTCGCCGGCCTCGACCAGATTGGTGACCAGGTCGTCGAAATGTCTTGGGTGCTTGGACAGGGCCTGGGCAAACGTCTCGCCGCCCTCGACGTCTGCCTTCAGTTTCAGGACCAGATCGCGCATCGCGGGCTTCTCGTTCCCGCGGCCGACGATCTCGAAGGCCTGCACCAGGGGCACGCCGGACTCCAGCATCGTGGTCATCTGGCGCAGGAAGTAGGCGATGTCCGCGGGGACGACCTTCTTTTTTCCACCGGAGAGAAGCGACTTTGGCTTCTTGCGGATCTTGATGACGTTGATGCCGTTCTTGCGCAGCTCGGCACGGGCCGTGGCCTCGTTGTCGGCCGGAGTCTCGCCCTTGATCCGGGCGCCGTTCTTGTTCAGTCCTTCCCAGGTGTAGATCGTCCCGGAGTCGGCCATCCCCCTGTCCCCCTGTAGCTGGTGACCCGTGCCGGTTGCGGCACTAGTCCTTGGTCACGCGATTGACTTCTTCGAGGCTGGTCAGCCCCGCCATTACTTTCACGAGGCCGGCACGTCGCAGGTCCTCGATGCCTTCCTTTTCTGCTTGTTCTGCGAGCTGCATGGAGTTGTAGCCCTCCAGGATGCCGCGCTGCATGTCGTCGCTGATGGGCATGACCTGGTAGATCCCCAGCCGGCCCTTGTAGCCGTTGGTGCATTGGTCGCAGCCCACCGCGCGATAGGAGACCACACCGGTCTGGATGTCGGCGTCGGTAAAGCCTTCCTTGCGCAGCGCCTCTTCCGGGAGCTTTTCCGGTTCCTTGCAGTTCGGGCACAACCGCCGCGCCAGCCGCTGGGCAATGATCAGCAGGATCGAGGAGGCGATGTTGTACGGTGGGACGCCCATGTTGGCCAGCCGGGTGAGCGTCTGCGGGGCGTCGTTGGTATGCAGCGTGGAAAGCACAAGGTGACCGGTCTGGGCCGCCTTGATGGAGATCTCGGCGGTTTCCAGGTCTCGGATTTCCCCGACCATGATCACGTCCGGGTCCTGGCGCAGGAACGCGCGCAGCGCGCTGGCAAAGGTCAGACCCACCTTCGGGTTGATGTTGACCTGGTTGACCCCGGGCATGTTGATTTCCGACGGGTCTTCCGCAGTGGAGATGTTGCGGTCGGCGGTGTTCAGGATGCCGAGCCCGGTGTACAGCGACACGGTCTTCCCCGACCCGGTGGGGCCCGTGACCAGGATCATGCCGTACGGGCGGCTGAGCGCCTTGAGGTAGGCTTCCTTCTGATGTTCCTCGTACCCCAGCTGGTCGATGCCCATCGCCGCGCTGCTGGGATCGAGGATACGCATCACGATCTTCTCGCCGTAAAGCGTCGGCAGGGACGAGACACGAAAATCGATCGCGCGTGTACGCGACAGTTTAAGCTTGATGCGCCCGTCCTGCGGCACGCGGCGTTCGGCGATGTCCATGCGCGACATCACCTTGACGCGCGCAGTGATGCGCGGCGCAAGGGCATTGGGTGGGTGGGCGACCTCGTGCAGCACCCCGTCAATGCGGAAGCGCACGCGGAAGTCCTTCTCGAAGGGCTCGAGGTGGATATCCGACGCCTTGCGATTGATGGCGTCCATCAGGACCTTGTTGACGAAACGCACCACCGGGGCGTCATCCGCGCCCTCGGCGGTGTCGGAGGAATCCTTGTCATCCTCCCCGCCGGATTCGATGGCCAGCCCGTCGAGGCCGTCGTCGCCAAGGTCGTCCATCAGCGACGAGGCGGCACTCAGTGCCGTGTCGATCAGGCGGTCGAGCTTGTGTGGCTCGACCAGGACGGCCTCGACGGGCATGCCGGTGGCGAACTTGAACTCGTCGGTGGCGCCGAGGTTGGTCGGGTCGGAGACGCCGATGTAGAGGCGATTGCCGCGTGCCATCAGTGGCAGGGCATGGTGCTTCTGGATCAGCTTCTCGTTGAGGTGATCCTTGGGCAGCAGTTCCGCATCGAAGCTCCCCAGGTCGAATACCGGGAGCCCGAACTCCTCGGCGGCGGCCTCGACCAGGCGGGCTTCCGCCACCTGGCCCTTGCTGGCAAGCAGGGTCATCAGCGGCGTCTGCTGAGACTGGGCTTCCTCGACCAGCTGGGAGGCGATGTCCTCCGCGATCAGGCCGGCCTCGACCAGGCGCTTCGCCAGCCCGGGTAGCCGCGGTGCCGTAGTGGTATTCGCCATGGGCCTCTGCGTATACAAACCTAGTGATGGGCCACACTCTACGTGCGTCCGCGGCGGAAGGGAAACGCGCTGCCAGGCAGCCGAGAGCCCCTTGCTGAGCTCCGATCATAGGAATCAACCCTGCAAATGACAAGGCTGTGGTTCGCCCCCTCGAGGGGTAATTCAGCGGGTGCTTGACGCTGTGCTTCGCGCTGGTTCAGAATACGCGGCTTGATCGAGGAGGGATACCCAAGCGGTCAACGGGGGCAGACTGTAAATCTGCTGGCTCAGCCTTCGGAGGTTCGAATCCTCCTCCCTCCACCATCGGGTTTTTCAAGCCAGCGGCCAGAAGCGGACGGTGGTGCGGCAAGCCAGGGTTCTGCGGGTGTAGTTCAATGGTAGAACCTCAGCCTTCCAAGCTGATGATGTGGGTTCGATCCCCATCACCCGCTCCAGATTTGGCCCGCAAGATGTCGGGCGAGGCCCTGGCGGTAGTTCGGCTCATGTAGCTCAGTCGGTAGAGCACTTCCTTGGTAAGGAAGAGGTCACCGGTTCGAATCCGGTCATGAGCTCCATATTAATGTCAGCGTACAACCTGCGTCGCTGTTGAGTTTTAGCGTCACGATCCGGGGAAGCGAGAGATGTCCAAGGAAAAGTTCGAGCGTAAGAAGCCGCATGTGAATGTGGGTACGATTGGTCATGTGGACCATGGGAAAACGACGCTGACGGCGGCGATGACGGCGGTGTTGGGGAAGAAGTACGGTAGTGAAGCCCGTGCATTTGACCAGATCGACAACGCGCCGGAAGAGAAGGCGCGCGGTATTACGATTGCGACCGCGCACGTCGAGTACGAATCCGACCTTCGTCACTATGCGCACGT
>NZ_KB898903.1:0-64333 GCF_000377925.1 Thioalkalivibrio sp. AKL12 | reverse complement strand
GTGGTGCCGCGTCGCCGGGTGTGGTGCGAGCACTGCGGCGGTCCCCGGTTGGAACGTCTGAGCTGGCTGGGGCGCTATCAGCGGCTGACCAACCGGTTGGCGGATGCCTGCAGTCAGTTGTTGCGTTCGGCCAGTATCCAGGCTGTGGCCGCGTTCTATGGCCTGGGCTGGCACACGGTGAAGACCGTGGACCGGCATCGCCTGGCGGCTTCGCTACCGGAGCCGGACTGGGCGTCGATCCGCTATCTGGCGATGGACGAGTTCGCCCTGCACAAGGGGCACCGCTACGCGACCGTGGTGATCGAGCCGATCCGGCGCCAGGTGTTGTGGGTCGGCGAAGGCCGCTCGCGCGAGACCGCGCGGGCCTTCTTCGAGCAGCTCCCCGAAGGCGTGCGCGAGCGCATCGAGGCGGTGGCGATCGACATGACCACGGCCTTTGAGCTCGAGATCCGGGCGCAGTGCCCGCGCGCCGAGATCGTCTATGACCTGTTCCATGTGGTCGCCAAGTACGGCCGCGAGGTGATCGACCGGGTGCGTGTCGACGAGGCGAAGCGCCTGGGCGACGACCGACAGGCCCGACGCGTGATCAAGTCCAGCCGCTGGCTGCTGTTGCGCAACCGGGCATCGTTGAACGCCGGCCAGTCGGTGCGCCTGGACGAACTGCTGCAGGCCAACCAAGCGTTACTGACGGTCTACCTCTTACGCGACGAACTCAAGCGACTGTGGTTCCAGCGCAGCCCCGAGCGGACGTACCAGGCGTGGCGGCAATGGGTGCAGCAAGCGCACGAGAGCGGAATCCAAGCCCTGCAGCGCTTCGCACGCCTGCTGGAGCCCTACCTGCCCGGCATCGTCTCGCGCTGCCGCCACCGGCTGAACACCAGCGTCGTCGAGGGCATTAACAACACGATCAAGGTCATCAAGCGTCGGGCCTATGGCTACCGCGACCAGGACTACTTCTTCCTCAAAATCCGCGCAGCCTTCCCCGGTAATGCTCGATGAACCAAATATTTCCACGGATCCTGAATTTCTTGGGTCTTGGCCATCAGTACGTTTCCGGTATCAGGTGTTCCATGTGTTGGAGAAACGCCTCGACGGCCGCAGATGGCCGTACAAAACGCTTCGAGAGGTTCGGGCCGGCAATGGTCCAACGCTTCGGGCGGGGTGGATCAACACAGAGGACGTAGACCGGGTTCTTCCTTGGAGCACCGTTCTTCTTCGACTCATGCAGCCCCACACACCCCCCTTGCGGAATCACATGCCAAGGCGCGCGGGTTAGTCGAGATCCAATCACCAGGCCGGCTTCCTCAATCGCCACTTCCGGCCGCATACGGTCCAGCGGGTGAAGATCCGGGTCGTGCGACTCATCGGGAGACTTGAGCCACCCCGCATCAATGCTATCGAGCCCCAGCATCTGCTCACGTGGCCACAACTCCCCCGTTTTCACGCTCACCACGTCCGAGCGGATGTTCGACCCCCGAAAGCATCGGTGCTGATTGCGCAGAATCGACCACACCTCCACGTACAGCACCGCGTCTTTCACGAACAGCCTCTTCGCCACCAGGTCCCGCTCGGTGATCGCGCCATGGGCGTCCTGGTACATGAAGCGTAATCGATGATCCCCCACCCACAAGTCCATTTTCGCCTCCGCACGAAACCTCGGCTCTACGCCCGAGCATGACCCGGATGTACGCCAGGGTCCACCTTCGGATTTTGAGTCGCCTTCGAGGATCAGACCTTGCCTTTTCCCTTCCAGAAAAGAACATCGGACTAGACGAGGCAACGATGGATCGATTGTGCATTCAGCGGGCCTGGCGCGCGAACGCTCCTGGCCGAACTTGGGCACCCCACCGTCCGAGCGTTGGAGGATCATTCATTCGGTACGAAACTCCCAGCGGGCGCGTTGCCTCGGGCGGCGAGGGCGCGCAGGATGATGGGTCTGTTTACGATTGGAGGGCTGTGCGTATGAAGACTTCGATCATTTTGACGGTGATTGGGCCGGACCGGCCAGGGCTGGTCAGCGCGGTGGCGGCGCGGGCGCGGGCGGCGGGCGGCAACTGGCTGGAGAGCCGCATGGCGCAGCTGGCCGGTCAGTTCGCCGGGGTCGTGCTGCTGGAGGCCGAGGCGGATGCCGCGGACCAGCTGGAGGCCGCACTGCGCGAGCTGGAGGGGGACGGTCTACAGGTCCAGATCCAGCGCGGGAGTGAGCTTCCGGCACCGCCCTGGCACCGGGTGATGCTCGATCTGGTCGGACACGACCGGCCGGGGATCGTGCAGGACATCACCGCCATCCTCTCGCGCCACGGCGTCAGCGTGGAAACCCTGGATACGGCCTGCAAGCCGGGCTCAATGACCGGCGAACCAATGTTCCACGCGCAGGCGCAACTCGGCGTCCCCGAGGACCTGGATCTGGACACCCTGCAGGACGCCCTCGAGGCACTGGCCAACGAACTGATGGTCGACCTCGAACTCCACGACCCGCAACACGAGCCGCCCGAGGCAGCCTGACCTGGAATCCGAGCAAGCTGGATCCCCCTCGCCCGTAACGAGCGCGCCGGAAAGCCGCATCAGGGGGCGGCGCGGTGGCGACGAGCGGCGTCGAGGCGGCGGACGAAGTCTTGCATCAGGGTGGTATAGAGCGTCTCGCCGAGGACCTTGTCCTCGATGCCGGCGTCGAGGTTGGGGTTGTCGTTCACCTCGATCACCATTACGCCGCGCGGGGTCTGCTTGAGGTCGACCCCGTAGAGGCCGTCGCCGATCAAGTTGGCGGCCTTCACTGCCGTCTTGACCACCGCGGCGGGCACGTCCACAAGGGCCTGGGTGCGAAAGCCGCCTTCGCGCGGGCCGCCCTTGGCGTCGTGGTTGACGATCTGCCAGTGCTTGCGCGACATCAGGTATTGCGAGGCGTACAGCGGCTGGCGGTTGAGCACGCCGATGCGCCAGTCGAATTCGGTATAAACGAACTCCTGGGCCAGGATCAGATCGCTCTCCTTGAGCAGGCGCCGGGCGATGGATTCCAGCTCGCCGCGGGCGTTCGCCTTGAATACGCCGCGCGAGAAGCTGCCGTCCGGGATCTTGAGCACCACGGGATAGCCGATCGACTCCTCCGCGCGCAGGATGGTCTCGCGGTTGAGGATCACCGTCTTCGGTGTGGGCACGCGATGGGCGGCCAGGCGCTCGGCCAGGTAGACCTTGTTGGTACATCGCAGGATGGAGTCGGCATCGTCGATCACCACCATGCCCTCGGCCTCGGCCTTGCGCGCGAAGCGGTAGGTGTAGTGGTCGATCGCGGTGGTCTCGCGGATGAACAGGGCATCGAACTCCGCCAGCCGCGGCAGGTCGCGCGCCTGGATCAGCTCGACATCCATCCCCTGCTCCTGTCCAGCGCGGACGAAGCGCTTGAGCGTCGCCGGCGTGGACGGGGCCAGGGCCTCGTCCGGGTTGTGCAGGATAGCCAGCTCGTAGCGTGCGCTGCGGGCCTCGCGCCGGCGGCGCCAGGGCTTGGAGAGGTAGCGCTCCAGGGCGGCAAAGAAGGCCGGCTCCTGCTCGGGCTCGAGCGCGTTGAGCGCGAACGGGCGCAGGGCTTGGATCTGCCACCGCCCCTGCAGCCGGAACTCCACCCGGAACATCGGCGCGGGGAACAGGGCGAACAGCTGCCCGGCGATCTCCTGCAGCGCCGGCTCGGCGCACTGGCCGAACAGCACGGTCAGTTCCAGCCGTTCCGGATGCGTACCCTGGCGGCTGCGCCCCAGTACGCGCGCCACACGTTCATCCAGTTCTTCGGTGTCCAGGCTGTAGATCGACTTGCGCGACAGGTCCTGCAGGGTGCGCACGCTGGGGATCACCCGATGCCCGCGCGCCTCCGCCAGCAACGAGCCGTAGTAGCCCGCCGACAGGTAGCGCTGGCTACGGCACAGGTTGATCACCCGCAGGTTGGCCGGGTCGGCGGCGGCCGGGCCGCGCAGGTAGTCGTCGATGGCCATCACCGGCAGGTCGGGGAAGTGCGGCTTCCAGTCCGCCCGGCGCTCGACCAGGATGCGATGCTCAGGCATGCGCCACCCCTGGCGTCTTGCGTGGGCCGACGATCACCGCCGCCTGCAACCCCGCGCGCCCATAGCGCGCCATGCGCTCGAAGTCCGCGCGCGCGATCGGCATGTTGACCGAATCCAGCGCGCGCTCGCCCTGCTCGGTATCCACGAACGGGTCGTGCACGTAGACAAAACGCTCGTCGAACCCGGTCACCGTGACCCAGTGCGGGAAGCGTTCGGCATACAGCCGCACGCTGCTGATCAGCACCACCGGCACCCCGCCCTCGGCAGAACGTGCCGCCAGCTGGGCCACGTTCACCGGACCATGCACCACGGGCACGCCGAGTTGTTCCAGCTCCTCGATCATCTCTTCCTGCACCAGCTGCATGACTTCCTTTTTCTCCACGCTGCGCACCGAATCGGCAAACGCCACGCCACGATCGCGCACCAGCAGTTCCACCTCGAACCCGCGATGGGCGGCCGCCAGCGCCAGCCCGTAGGGCCCGCAACCGCCGTGGCCGGAGGTCATGAATATGGTGGTGGCGTCACGCCACAGGCGCAGCTCCAGGCGCCGGTCCAGCTTGAGTTCGGGGTCGATGGCGCGCATCGCCATCATCAGTGCGGCCGGGCCGCAGGTGAACTCCAGCGTCTGCGCGTAGTACGGTGCGCGCACCAGCGCCGGATCGGGACCGGGCGCCAGCGACTTCTGCAGCCGCAGCGCATCCATGTGGTCCTCGTAGTAGTCGTCGATGGTGCCGAAATCGCGATACCCCAGCCCCCGGAACAACGCCTGACTGGCCGCGTTGTCACGGCGCACTTCCAGGCGCAGATCGGTCCGGCCGTGCTCCCGCGCCACATCCTCCGCCGCCTCCACCAGGCGCCGCCCGAGCCCTTGCCCACGTGCCCGCTCGCTGACCGCGATGGAGTACAGCCGCGCCAGCGACGTACCCCGGCTGAACAGCAGCATCACGTAGCCGAGCAGCCCCTCACCGCCGGGCCCCTCCGCCACCAGCGTGGCCGCATGCCCGCGCGTGAGGAGGTAGCGAAACTGCCGCCGCGAGATGCGATCGACCTCGAACGCCGCCTGTTCCAGCGCCACCAGCGCCTCCAGATCCTCCAGCGTAGCCGCACGGATCAGGGGCGATTCCGTTGCGGGCGCGACCCGTTGCTTGACGTGCTGGCTCACGCTCCTCTCCCGGCGGCTGCCCGATCTCCATCGTAGCGCAACCACCGCGTGCGAATAGCGCGTTGCAACGGGAATGCTTGCCGAGGTCGCGGCCGCTACAAACCCAGCGCGCCGGCCAGCTCGTCCAGGTCCCGGATGGTAGCGGTGGGTTCCCCGCCCCAGGGATCGAACAGCCCCTGCCCCGCCCGGTCGAGCCAGGCCGTGCGCATACCCGCGGCCTGCGCGCCGATCACGTCAAACGGGTTGCCCGAGATCAGCCAGGCAGCCATCGGCAATACATTCGCCCGCTGGAGGAAATGCCGGTACACCCGTGGATCGGGCTTGAAACAGCCGATCTCGTCCACGCTGACGACATCCTCGAAGCGATCGTCCAGACCGGCGTGGCGCAGCAGCTCACCCACCGTCTCGGCCCTGCCGTTGCTGAATGCGAACAGGCGGTGGCCGTCCGCGCGCAGGCGATCCAGGGCCGGAGCCGCATCGGTAAAGGCGGGGAGCTGGCGATAGCGCTGCAACAACGCCACCTCCTGCTCAGGGTCGAGCTCGATATCCGACGCCTGGCAGCAATAGCGCAGCGCGTGCTCGGTACAGGTATCGAAGTCCGCATACGCCCCCATCAGCCCACGCCGGAAGGTGTATTCGAGCTGCTTCTCGCGCCAGGCACGCGCCAGCACAGGTGCCCGCTCGCCGATCCAGCCTTCGAGCGTCGCCGCAATCCCCTGCGTATCGATCAGCGTCCCGTACACATCGAACGCCAGTGCCTGTCGCATCATCACCTCCCAGGAGCGGGAACCACCTGCTTCATGCCGGCCACAATGGCGCCCTCTCGCACTACCATGCCAGTATGAGCAGACACCTTGCTCCGGCCATCGCCCACAGCGATGTCACGAGGATGATGACATGAAGATCAAAGACCTCATCGACGAAGCCGAGTCCCTACCCGTGGAGGACCGCGCCCTGGTAGTCGATTCTCTCCTGCGCAGCCTGAACCCGCCCGATGCGGATGTAGACCGAAAATGGGCGGAAGTCTCCCGAAAACGCCTGGAAGAGATCCGGTCGGGCACGGTCGCGGCCATTCCGGGCGAGCAGGTCTTCGAGAAGATATGGCACCGGTTTGAACGATGAGTTTTCGCTTTCATCCGGAAGCGCAGCAAGAACTCACGGAGGCCGTCCAGTACTACGAAGAAATCGAGCCCGGACTCGGGAACGATTTTGCGGTTGAAGTGTTTGCAGCGGTGCAACGCGCCCTCGCTTATCCGCGCGCATGGACGGTTCTCGAGGGCGAAGTACGGCGCTCGTTCGTGAAACGATTTCCGTACGGAGTCCTTTATACAGAAGACGAGGACGCTGTTCTGATTCTCGCCATCATGCACCTGCATCGTGATCCGGACTATTGGAAGACCCGCGCACCGGGCGCGTAATCCCGGCCTTCCGGGCACGGCAGCCATGCGACCCACAGAGGATCTGGACATGCGTTGCCGACACGGCAGACTGGACACGTTGACCCACCATTCGAAGCACTGGAGTCGTCGATGACCATGCAGGAGACCATTAGCCGGAAACTGGAGGAACGCTTTGCGCCCGAGCATCTGGAGGTGGTGAACGAGAGCCACATGCACAACGTGCCGCCGGGTTCGGAGTCGCACTTCAAGGTGACCGTGGTATCCGAGGCCTTTCGCGATCAGAAACTGATCGCGCGGCATCGTCTGGTGAACCAGGCCCTGGCCGACGAGCTGGCCGGGGGCATCCACGCGCTGGCGCTGCACACCCTGGACCCGGACCAGTGGTTCGAGCGCGCCGGAAAGGTCGCGGATTCCCCGCCCTGCATGGGTGGCGACGGCGGCGCGAAGGCCTGAGGTCTTGTCGGTCACTGCCACCCCCACGGCCCACTCGGCCGTGGACGCCATTCTGCGCGCGCGGCTGGACTCCCCCGGACTGATGGACCTGCTCGGCCAGATCGAGGCGAGCCTGAACGCGGCGGCCTCGCACCCGCCGCTCGCGGGTGTCTCCGAGCACCTGGGCCCGGACTGCCATATCGTACTCTGGCTCATCGACGGCTTTGCCGCCCGTTACCGCCGCCACACGCCGCTGTTGGGCGCGGACCACGTGACCGATCTGGAGACTGTGTTTCCCAGCACTACGGCCACCGCGATCACCAGCATCCTGACCGGCCGCCACCCCGCACGGCATGGCCTGCTCGGCTGGCATACCCGCCTGGCGGCCGCCGAACGTACCCTTACGGTACTGATGGGCCAGGAGCGCGGCGCCGACGACCACCCGGCCACGCTCGGCTACCGCGAGCTGACTGGCCGCGTGCAGCCCGACCGCCTAGGCGACCGGCTTGACTGCGGCATGACCTTCATCGGCCCGGGATGGATCGGCGGCACACCCTACAACCGCATGATGAACCGCGGTGCCGACTTCATCGGCTTCGAGGACCTCTCCGAACTGCCGACGCGGGTGGCCGCGCATGTGAACGCGACGCCGGGACCCCACTTCACCTACGTCTACTGGTCGGAGCTGGACCATCTGGGCCACGAATACGGCCCGGACAGCCCGGAGGTGGAGCGCCACCTGAAACAGCTGGACCTGGCCTACACCGCCACCTGCGCGCAGATCCAGCGTCAGGAAAGCGTGTTCCTGACCACCGCCGACCACGGCATGCGCACGGTCGAACGCCGCCTGGACCTCCGCGAGCATCCGGCGGTACAGGCCTGCCTGCGCCACCGTCTGACCGGCGAGCCACGCGCCGCCCTCGCCCACATCCGAACCGGACAGCACGCTGACTTCCTGCAGGCACTGGAGCGGGCGTTCGGTGACGATGTCCTGGCCATCCCGCAGGCCGAGTGGCTGGGCCACGGGACCCTCGGCCCCGAGCCGCAACACCCGGAACTGCGCGCGCGGGCCGGCGACTACCTGTTGCTACCGGTCGAGGACGCCTACCTGGTGGACCCGCCGGCCGACGACGAGGGGCCGTTCTTCGTTGGCGCCCATGGCGGCCTGTCCCCGGAGGAACGGCATATTCCCCTGTTTCTTCGGAATATCGGCCAGTCGCGGTAAACTGCCGGGTTCTGTGTCAGTCAAACCGACTGGCGCTGGCTAAACAAGACTGTCCCGAGACCCCATGAACGACACCACCGACCAGACCTACAACAACGCCGCCCAGCACCTGATCGAGCTGGCCAACCGCCTGGCGGATGACGGCCAGGCCGACGAGACCGGTGATGTTGCCGACGGCCTGCTGGCCGGTGCGATCCACTTCTGGCTGTACAGCCGCCAACCGTGCGGCGACCCGTTGTGCGAGGACTGCGCCCCGTTCGCGGATGCCGAAAGCCGGCTGGCCATGCTGCACGAGCTGATCGACGAGCTGGCCCGCGACAGCGACTACTTCCATTCCACCACCGACAGCACCGTCGGCCACGCCTGACCCGCCAGCTCGGGGCCCCAGCCGATGCCGGTCACGCCCTTTCGCCCCGCGACCGACACCTGGTTTCGCGAGGCCTTCGAGCAGGCCACTCCCATCCAGTCCCGCGGCTGGCCCGCGATCCGCGCTGGCCACCACTGCCTGCTGATCGCCCCGACCGGTAGCGGCAAGACCCTTGCCGCGTTCCTGAGTGCAATCGACCGCCTGACCGGCGAGCCGGCCCCGGAACCCCGCACCGGCTACTCGGTGCTCTACATCTCGCCCCTGAAGGCACTGGCCACCGATATCGAGCGCAACCTGCGCGCCCCGCTGACCGGCATCACGCGGACCGCCGCGCGCCTGGGCGACGAGTCGGCCCGCGAACCCGTGGTGCACATCCGCACCGGCGACACCCCGCAGGCCGAGCGCCGCGCCCAGGCGCGCGAACCCGGCGACATCCTGGTGACCACGCCGGAGTCGCTCTACCTGCTGCTGGGCTCGAAGGCCGCGGAGAACCTCGAATCCGTCCATACGGTGATCATCGACGAGGTGCACGCCCTGGCCGGCAACAAACGCGGTGCGCACCTGGCCCTGTCGCTGGAACGCCTGGCCGAGCGCTGCGGCGAGGACCCGCAACGCATCGGACTGTCCGCGACCGTGCATCCAGTGGAGGTCGCGCGCGGCTTCCTCGGCGGCAACCGCGAGGTGGAGGTGATCGACGCCGCCGAGGCCCCACGCCTGGATCTCGAGATCCTCGCCCCGGAGGAGCCGCCAGCGGCACACGCACCCCCCACCATCGAACCATCCGAAGACGCGGACACCATCCCGTCCGGCTCCATCCTCGGCGCGGTCTACGGCCAGGGCACCGGACAACTCCCGGGCGGGGGCGGCGACCGCGCCGCGCGCCTGGAGCCGCGCCTGCTGGCCGCGATCCTGGAACACCGCTCGACCATCGTGTTCGTCAACAGCCGCGGGCTGTGCGAGCGCCTGGTCCAGCGCATCAACGACGCCTGGCGCGAACAGCAGCCCGAGGACGCCGAAAAGCCCGGAGACCTGGTCGCCGCGCACCACGGCAGCGTCTCCCACGAGCGCCGCGCGGAGATCGAGGGGCGACTGAAGACCGGACACCTGCGCGGCATCGTCGCCACCAGCTCGCTGGAACTGGGCATCGATATGGGTGCCGTGGACCTGGTGATCATGGTCGAGTCGCCCGGCTCGGTTGCCCGCGGCCTGCAACGCGCCGGACGCGCCGGGCACGGAGTCGGCCAGGTCTCGCGCTCGCTGCTGCTGCCGCGCTTTCGCGGCGACCTGCTGGAATGCGCGGTGATCGGCGAGCGCATGCAGGTCGGCGCGCTGGAACCAATCCATGCCCCGCACAACCCGCTGGACGTGCTCGCCCAGCAGCTCGTCGCGATGGTCTGCGAACGCCCGCGCACGGTGGACGAGCTGCACGCGCTGGTGTGCCGCGCCGCACCCTGGCGCGAGCTGTCGCGCCCGCTGCTGGAGGCGACCCTGGATATGCTCTCCGGCCACTACCCCAGCACCGACTTCGCCGACCTGCGCCCGTGGCTCGCCTGGGACCGCGCCCGCGACGAGCTGACCCCGCGCCGGGGCGCGGCGCTGGCCGCGCGCCTGAACGCCGGCACCATCCCCGACCGCGGCCTGTACGGCGTGCATGTCGGCGAGGGCGGCCCGCGCATCGGCGAGCTGGACGAGGAGATGGTGTTCGAACTGAAGACCGGCGAGAACGTGACCCTGGGCGCCAGCACCTGGCACGTGGAGGCGATCACCCGCGACCGCGTGCTGGTCTCCCCCGCCCCCGGCGAGGTCGGCAAGCTGCCCTTCTGGCACGGCGACGGCCCCGGCCGGCCGATCGAACTCGGGCGCGCAATCGGCGCAGCGACCGAACGCCTCGCGCGCATGGACCGCGCCGAGCGCACGACCTGGCTCAAGGACCACGCCCCGCTGTCCGTGGCGGCGGTCGAGACCCTCGGCGATTACATCGACGAACAGCGCGAGGCCACCGGGCAGCTCCCGTCGGACAAGCGCATCGTGGTCGAGCGCTTTCGCGACGAGGTCGGCGACTGGCGCGTATGCATCCTGACCCCGTTCGGCGCCCGCGTGCACGCCCCCTGGGCGCTGGCCCTGCAGGGGGCGCTGACCAGCACGTCCGGTTTCGAGGTGCAGGTGATGTACACCGACGACGGCATCGTGCTGCGCCTGGCGGACAGCGAGGACCTGCCGGAGCTGGACAGCCTTTTCCCCGACCCGGAGGAACTGGAGGAGACGGTCACTCGCGAGCTGGGGAACTCCACCCTGTTCGCCAGCGCCTTCCGCGAGAACGCGGCCCGCGCCCTGCTTCTGGTGCGCAACCGCCCGGGCCAGCGCACGCCGCTGTGGGCCCAGCGCCTGAAGTCGCAGCAGCTGCTCGCCTCGGTGCGCGAATACGCGAGCTTCCCCGTGGTGCTGGAGACCTACCGCCAGGTGCTGGCCGACGTGTTCGATCTGGACGCCCTGCGCGAGATCCTGCGCGGGGTGCAGGAGCACCACATCCGCGTGCACGAGGTGGAAACGCCACGGGCCTCGCCGTTCGCGCGCAGCCTGGTGTTCGCCTACGTCGCCGCCTACATCTACGAGCAGGACGCGCCGATGGCCGAGCGCAAGGCCCAGGCGCTCACGCTCGATCGCGGGATGCTGGCCGAACTGCTGGGCCAGGCCGAGCTGCGCGAGCTGATCGACCCCGATGCCCTGGCCGAGCTGGAGGCCGAGCTGGCACACGCCACGGAGGCCACACAGGTCCGCGACGCCGACGAACTGCATGACCTGCTGCGCCGGCGCGGCGACCTGACGCGGCAGGAGATCGAAGCCGCAGCGGCCGAAAACCCCGCACCCTGGCTACAGACCCTGGCCGACGGGCTGCGTGCGGTCGAGGTCCGGATCGCCGGCGAGCCGCGCTGGGTCGCGGCCGAGGACGCCGCCCTCTTTCGCGACGCGCTCGGGGTCGTGCCACCACCCGGCCTGCCCGCCGGCTTCCTCGAGCCGCCGCAACGCCCGCTGGAACAGCTGCTGCGCCGCTACGCCCGCACGCATGGGCCATTCCGCGTCGAGGAGCTGGGCGTTCGCTACGGCCTCGCGCCCGGCGCGCTGCTTCCGGCGCTGGAGACGCTAGAGAGTGCCGGCGTGCTGCTGCGCGGCGAGATCCGCCCGCAGGGCCAGGGAGAGGACTGGTGCGAACTGGACATCCTGCGCCGGCTGAAGCGCCGCACCCTGGCGCGTCTGCGCGACGAGGCGGCGGCGGTGGACGCCCGCGCGCTGGGCCGCTTCCTGCCCGCCTGGCAGGGCCTGAGCGAGCCCGGGTCAGGCATCGGCACCCTGCGCGAGGTGCTCACGCAGCTCGAAGGCGTCGCCCTGCCCTGGTCGGCCTGGACCGCCCATGTGCTGCCGATGCGGGTGCGCGACTTCTCGCTGGACGCGCTGGACCGCATCACCGCCTCCGGCGAGTTCGTCTGGGTGGGCAGTGGCGCGCTGGGCCAGCGTGACGGGCGCATCCGCTTCCTGCGCCGCGAACAGGCGATGGTGCTGCTGGAGCCGGACACACCCGAGGCGGAGACACCGGCCCGCGACGACCCACTGGCCGAAGCCATCCTGGAGACGTTGAACCGACGCGGTGCCTGCTTCTACATGGAGCTGGAACGCGCGGCCCGCGAGGCACAGCCGGACGCCCGCCAGGACATGATCGAGGCCGCGATCTGGGATCGGGTCTGGGCGGGGCAGATCACCAACGACACCTTTGCCCCGCTGCGCAGCCTGGGCCAGCGTAAGCCCAGCTCGCGCGGCCGGCGGCGCCCGGGCCAGGGCCTGGCCGGCGGGCGCTGGTCCCGGGTGGCCGACCTGATCGATCCCGGCGTGTCGCTGACGGAACGCGCTCGCGAACAGGCCGAGAACCTGCTGGCACGCTACGGCGTGGTCAGCCGCGAGATGGCGCGCGCCGAGGGGCGGCCGGGCGGCTTCGGCCGCGTGTACCCCGTCTACCGTGCGATGGAGGACGCCGGCAAGCTGCGCCGCGGCCACTTCGTCGAGGGCCTGACCGGCGCCCAGTTCGCGCGCGCCGGCGCGGTGGACCGCCTGCGCGCGCTGGAACGCACGGCCGACGCCACCCCCGAGCCGCAGTGGCTGGCCAGCGTCGACCCGGCCAATCCCTGGGGCCAGCTCCTGCCCTGGCCGCAGCCGCCGGAGGCCGCCGAGGGCCGCCTGCGCCGCGTGGCCGGGGCCCTGGTCGCGCTGGCCGGCGGTCAGCCGCTGCTCTATCTCGCCGCCTCCGGCCGCCAGCTGTTCGTCTGGGAGTCGTTCCCCGGCATCGACACCGCGGAGGAACACGCCACCCTGGTGACCGACGCCATCCGCCAGCTCACCGGCAGCGGCAGCCGCTGGCTGCCCAAACGCCGCGGCATCACCATCGAGAGCATCAACGGCGAACCCGCCCGCCAGTCCCCGTTTACGGAGGCCCTGCGCGCTGGCGGTGCCATGGGCGAGGTCCGCGGCCTGCGTCTGGAACCGCCCGCCGGCCGCCGCTGAGACGCCGCACCGGGAAAGAGCCAGGAAAGGCTCTTCACCACAGAGGGCACGGGAGGAGACGGAGAAATGCGCAGGGCTGTCAGGGGGTACCGCCGCTCTTGCGCACCGGCCCGGCAGCGCCCCCTTGTCATCCCGGAAACCGCGCAGCGGTTATCCGGGATCTTCGCGGTGTGGCCGGCCGAACGCTGGAAGCCAGGAATTACGTCGGAGATCCCGGCTCTTCGCTACGCTGCGGGCGGGATGACCTCCGGTTTTCCGAGTTCGGGACAGGGCGAACGAAAACCGGGCCTGGTGCCCCGCCTTCATCCGATCTCGCCGCGTCTTCCGCGATGGCAAGACCCCTTGTGCGACCCGCTTAGCCTGTTCCGGAAGGTAACCACTCCGCGCATTTCTCCGTGCCCTCGGTGGTGCAACCAAAAGGCGTGGCGCCGGAAAAAACGTCAGGCGGCGAGGGCCTGCCCGAGCGCGGCGAGGAAGGCGTCGTTCTCGTCGGGGCGACCGACGGTCACGCGCAGACAATCCGCGAGAAGCGGATGCGCGCGGCCGACGTCCTTGATCAGGATCCCGGCGTCGCGCAGGGCCGCGAAGATCGCATGCCCCGCCCCGGCGCGTACCCGGAACAGGATGAAATTCGCCTGACTGGGGAAGACCTGCTCGACGCCCGTGGTCGCGGTCAGACGCTCGCTCAGGCGGTCGCGTTCCTCGACGATTCCGCGCGCCTGCGTGTCCAGCGCCTCGCGGTGCTCCAGGGCGAAGGCCACCGAGCGCTGGGTCAGGGTATTGATGTTGTACGGCAGGCGCAGGCGATCCAGCGCATCGATCCACGCCGGCGTGCCCGCCAGATAGCCAAGTCGCGCGCCGGCCAGCCCCAGCTTGGAGACCGTGCGCATCACCATCAGGCCGTCATCCTCGCCGACGCATTTGAGGAAGCTGTGCGCGGCGAACGGGGCGTAGGCCTCGTCGACCACCGTGACCCCAGGGTTCTCGTCGACGATGGCCTCTACCGTCGCGGCATCGTCCAGCGTCCCGGTGGGATTGTTCGGGTAGGCGAGGAACACGAGCGCCGGGTTGTGCTCGGCCAGTGCCGCGCGCATCGCGTCGAGGTCCAGGGTGAAGTCCGCGTTCAGGGGGACACCGATGAACGGCACCCCCAGCGCTCGGGCCAGCACGCCATACATCACGAAGGTCGGCTCCGGCGCCAGCACCGGACGCCCGGAACCCGCCACCGCCGTGATCAGGATCTGGATGAGTTCGTCGGAGCCATTGCCGAACATCAATCCGGCGGCCTCGGGCACACCGTGGGCGGCGCGCACCTGTGCGGCCAGCCCCAGTGCCTGGGCGTCGGGATAGCGATTCAGCTGCGGATCACGCAGGGCCGCCAGCCAGGCGTCTTCCAGCTCCCCCGGCCAGGGATGAGGGTTTTCCATCGCGTCCAGCTTGATCAGGCCGGTCGCGTCGGCCACCTGGTAGGCCGGCTGCGCCAGCACCTCCGGGCGCATCAGGGCGTCCGGGGTCCGGGTCGCGCGGGCGGTCATCGACTGCGCAGTTCGGCGGAGCGCGCGTGGGCGGTCAGGCCCTCGCCGTGGGCCAGGGCCGCGGCGGTCTCGCCCAGCTTGGCCGCACCTTCGGCCGAGCAATGGATGATGCTCGAACGCTTCTGGAAGTCGTACACGCCCAGCGGCGAGGAGAAGCGCGCGGTACGCGAGGTCGGCAGCACGTGGTTGGGGCCGGCGCAATAGTCGCCCAGGGCCTCGGAGGTATAGCGGCCCATGAAGATCGCGCCGGCGTGGCGCAACCCGGCATCCAGCATCGCCTGCGGGTCGGCCACCGACAGCTCCAAGTGCTCCGGGGCGATGCGGTTGGCGACCGCGACGGCCTCGGCCGAGTCGCGCACCTTCACCAGCGCGCCGCGCTTGTCGAGGCTGGTGCGGATGATCTCGGCGCGCGGCATCTCCTCCAGCAGGCGGTCCATGGCCTCGGCCACGCGATCCAGGAACGCGTCGTCCCAGGACAGCAGGATGGACTGGGCCTGCTCGTCGTGCTCGGCCTGGGAGAACAGGTCGGCCGCGATCCAGTCGGGGTCGGTCTCGCCGTCGCAGACCACCAGGATCTCGGACGGGCCGGCGATCATGTCGATGCCGACCGTGCCGAACACCTCACGCTTGGCCGCGGCCACGAAGATGTTGCCGGGGCCAACGATCTTGTCCACCGCCGGGATCGTCTGGGTGCCATAGGCCAGCGCGGCCACGGCCTGGGCGCCCCCCACGGTAAACACGCGATCCACGCCGGCCACGGCGGCCGCGGCCAGCACCAGATCGTTCAGCTCACCGCCCGGGGCGGGCACGACCATGACCAGCAACTCGACGCCGGCGACCTTGGCCGGGATGGCGTTCATCAGCACGGAGGACGGATAGGCCGCCTTGCCCCCGGGAACGTACAGGCCCACCGAGTCCAGCGCGGTCACGCGCTGGCCGAGAACGGTGCCGTCCTCGTCGGTGAAATCCCAGTCCCGCATGAGCTGGTGCTCGGCGTAGCGACGGATGCGTGCGCTGGCCATCTCCAGGGCCTTGCGCTGCTCCGCCGGGATCGACTCCAGGGCGGCCTGCAAGCGGTCGTGGGGGATCTCAAGATCGGAGACTGCGGCGCGGTCGAGCCGGTCGAACTTGGCGGTGTAACGAAGCACCGCGGCATCGCCCTCGGTGCGCACCGCGCCGAGGATCTCGTCCACCGCGTCCCGCACGCCGGTGTCGGCAACGGATTCCCAGGACAGCAGGTTCTCCAGGGCCTGATCGAAATCGGGCTGCTGGGTATCGAGTCGGGCAATGGATGGCATGTCGGGCTCCTCGTTCAGGCGGGTACGGCAGCCTTGCGGCGCGCGCGCACGGCATCGGCCAGCAGGCGCAGGGTGGCCTCGCTGTCGTCCCAGCCCATGCAGGCATCGGTGATGCTCTGGCCATATTGCAGCGGCTTGCCGGGCAGGATGTCCTGGCGACCACCGGTCAGGTGGCTCTCCAGCATCACGCCCATAATGCGCCGATCGCCGCCGGCAATCTGTTCGCCCAGCACACGCGCGACCTCGATCTGCTGCTTCGGGTCCTTGCGGCTGTTGGCGTGACTGCAGTCCACCATCACCGACTCCGGCAGCTCGGCCATGCGCAGTTCCTTGCAGGCCTCTTCGATGCTCGCGGCGTCGTAGTTCGGCTGCTTCCCGCCGCGCAGGATGATGTGGCAGTCGTCGTTGCCGGTGGTGGAGAAGATTGCCGAGCGGCCCGACTTGGTCACCGACAGGAAGTGATGCGGGCGCGAGGCAGAACGAATCGCGTCGATCGCCACGCGCAGGCTGCCATCGGTGGAGTTCTTGAAGCCCACCGGGCAGGACAGACCGGAGGCCAGCTCGCGGTGCACCTGGCTTTCGGTGGTGCGCGCACCAATCGCGCCCCAGGCGACCAGGTCCGCGATGTACTGCGGGCTGATCAGGTCGAGGTATTCGGTGGCCGCCGGCATGCCCTTCACCGCCAGATCGCGCAGCAGTCCGCGCGCCACACGCAGGCCCTTGTTGATATGGAAGCTGCCATCCAGATCGGGGTCATTGATCAGACCCTTCCAGCCAACCGTGGTACGCGGCTTCTCGAAGTACACCCGCATCACAATATGCAGCGCGTCGGAGAGTTCTTCGCGCAGGGTCTTCAGGTGATCGGCATAGTCCAGCGCGGCGTCCACGTCGTGGATCGAGCAGGGGCCGACGATCACCTGCAGGCGGTCATCCTCGCCGCGCAGGATGCGATGGCAGGCCTGGCGGGCCTCGAACACGGTGTTGGCCGCCGCATCGGTGATCGGCAGTTCATCGCGTACGGTGTCCGGGGCGGACACCTCCTGGATTTCGCGGATTCGCAGGTCGTCGGTATCGGCGGTCATGGTGTTCTCGATTACGTCGTCGCGGGGGTGACGGCCTCCCGCAGGCCCTCGATGAGATTTTGAATGGTTCTATGTCGCATCTTCATGGCTGCCTGGTTCACGATCAACCGGGAACTAATGGGGGTAATCAGTTCCAGCGGTTCCAGGCCGTTGGCCTTGAGGGTGTTGCCGGTATCCACCAGGTCGACGATGTAGTCGGCCAGGCCCACCAGCGGTGCCAGTTCCATCGAGCCGTAGAGCTTGATGATATCGACCTGGCGGCCCTGCTGGGCAAAGTAGTTCTGCGTGATGTTCACAAACTTGGTGGCGATGCGCAGGCGTTGCTCCGGGTCCGGTTGCTGGCCCGGGCGCCCCGCCAGCATCAGACGACACTCGGCGATATGCAGATCCAGCGGTTCGTACAGCCCGGCCGCGCCGTGCTCCATCAGCACGTCCTTGCCGGCCACGCCGATGGACGCCGCGCCGTGCTGCACGTAGGTGGGCACGTCGGTCGCGCGCACCACCACGATCTTCACATCCTCGCGGTTGGTGTCGAGGATCAGCTTGCGCGTCTCGTCCGGATCCTCCAGCAACTCGATCCCGGCGCTGGAAAGCAGCGGCAGGGTGTCCTTGAGGATGCGGCCCTTGGACAGGGCGATGGTCAGGGCGTTGGGATCCATCATGGGTCAGGCGTTCGTCCGGTTCCGTGTGAGTCGCAGCTTCAGACCGGCTCGCGACGAATGGTCGCGCCGATCTGGCTCAGTTTTTCCTCGATGCATTCGTAGCCGCGATCGATGTGGTAGATGCGGTCCACCTCGGTCTCGCCCTCGGCCACCAGGCCGGCGATGATCAGGCTCGCCGAGGCACGCAGGTCAGTCGCCATCACCGGCGCACCGACCAGTTTTTCCACGCCCTCGACGATCGCGGTATTGCCCTCGATGGTAATGTGCGCGCCCATGCGCTGCAGTTCCAGCGCGTGCATGAAGCGATTCTCGAACACCGTCTCGACTACCGATCCGGTGCCCTCGGCCACCGTGTTCAGCACCATCATCTGCGCCTGCATGTCGGTCGGGAAGGCCGGGAACGGCGCGGTGCGCAGGTTCACCGCCTTCGGACGGCGGCCCTCCATATCCAGCTCGATCCAGTCCGGCCCGGTCTCGATGCGAGCGCCGGCCTCGACCAGCTTGGCCAGCACCGCGTCCAGCAGCTCCGGGCGGGTATTGCGGCAGCGCACGCGCCCACGGGTGACCGCGGCGGCGACCAGGAAGGTGCCGGTCTCGATACGGTCCGGCATCACGTCGTATTCGCAGCCGTGCAGGCGCTCCACGCCCTGCACCCGAATGGTGTCGGTGCCGGCACCCTGGATCTTCGCGCCCATCGCGGTCAGGCAGTCCGCCAGATCGATGACCTCTGGCTCGCGCGCGGCATTCTCGATCAGGGTCTCGCCCTCGGCCAGGGTGGCGGCCATCAACAGGTTCTCGGTACCGGTTACCGTCACCTGGTCGAAGACCACGCGCGCGCCCTTCAGGCGGTCCGCGCGAGCGTGGATGTAGCCGCCTTCGACCTCGATCTCGGCCCCCAGGGCCTCGAGACCCCGCAGGTGCAGGTTCACCGGACGCGAACCGATGGCGCAGCCGCCCGGCAGGGAGACCTCGGCCTCGCCGAAGCGGGCCAGCAGCGGCCCCAGCACCAGGATGGAGGCGCGCATGGTCTTTACCAGATCGTACGGGGCGACGCACTGGGTCAGCGTGGTCGGGTCGACCTCGATGCGCATGCGCTCGTTGACCGTGAGGCTGACGCCCATGCGGCCGAGCAGCTCCATGGTGGTGGTCACGTCCTGCAGATGCGGGACGTTGCCAATGGTCATCGGCCCGTCCGCCAGCAAAGTGGCGGACAGGATCGGCAACACGGCGTTCTTGGCCCCGGAGATCCAGACCTGACCCTCGAGTCGGCGACCTCCAGTAATGATCAGTTTGTCCATGGGATGCCCGGATTGACCGCCGAACCGACCGTGGTCCGGCGAAACGCGCCATGATAACGAATCCGCGCCGGGCTCGCCCGTTCGCCCGCCGCCAGCACGACTCAGGCGACGGAACGGGCGGCGGAGTCGGTGATAATGGACTCCAAATCGTACAGCTCCAGCAACGGGCGCAACCCCTCGGGGAGGGGCTCGAAGACCAGGGTACGACCCTGCTCGCGGGCGCGGCGCCAGAGAATGACCAGGAACGCCACCCCGGCGCTGTCGATACGACCGGCCTGAGCCAGATCCACCCGGGCGTGCTCCGGAAAATGCGCCGTCAGCCCGCGGGCCCGCGCCTCCAGCCCGGCCACCGTGGCAAACGTCAGCGGACCGCTGACAACCAGGCCACCGGCATCCGCCCGGATCTGTGCGTCGCTCACCGGTCCGCGGCCCCGTTGTCGGGGGTCACGTCGCCCACGGCATCCTCGATCAGCGCCTCGTCGCCATCTTCCAGGCGCTCAATCAGCGCCTCCAGGCCATCGCGGTTGATCTCCTCGTTAAAGCGAGTGCGGAAGTTGCCGACGAAGCTGAGCCCCTCGGCCTCGACGTCGAAGACCTTCCATTCGCCGTTCACCGGACGCAGACGGTAGTTGACCTGGATGTTCGACTGGCCGGAGCCCATCACCACCTCGGTGGCGACCACGGCCATGCGCTCGTCCTGGCGCGAGCGCCGCTCGATGACGCGCACGTCCTTGTCCAGATGATCGGCCAGTTGCACCCCGTAGGCCTGCAGCAGCGTGTTCTTGAAGGCCTCGGCGAAGCGGTTTTGCTGCTCGCTGCTGGCATCGCGCCAGTGGCGAGCCAGGACCAGGCGAGCCATCCCGTTGATATCCACGCCGGGCAGGATCTCCTCCTCGATCACGCCAATCACAAAGTCAGGATCTTCCTGCGCACGCGCCTCGTTTGCCCGCAGCTTCTCGTAGACCGCGTCGATCGACTGCTTGATGAGCTCGGCGGGGTTTTCTTCGGCCTGGGCGGGAGCCGCCAGGATCAGGACCAGCAGCGCCAGCGGCAGGATCAGGATTCGTTCATGCAACCATTTCATGTCTCTTGCTCCCGGTTTGGGTAGATCAGTCACTACCCATGTTGGTCATGAAGCGACCGATGAGGTTCTCCAGCACCAGTGCCGACTGGGTGAACATCAGCTCGTCGCCTTCCTGCAGGGTGTCGTAGTCACCACCCGGTTCCAGCGCGATGTACTGCTCGCCCAGCAGCCCCGCGGTGTGGATGGCGGCCTGGGTGTCCATCGGCAGGTAGTCGTGCTCCGAGCGGATCGCCAGGGTCACCTCGGCGCGAAAGCGTTCCGGATCGTAACGGATATCCGCCACTCGCCCGATGCGCACACCCGACACCGTGACCGGGGCACGCGTCTTGAGACCCCCGATGTTGTCGAAGTATCCGCTCACCGTATAGGTGTCACGGTCGTGGTAGTCGGTCACGTTGCTGACCTGGACCGCCAGGTAGAACAGCGCCCCGATGCCCAGGAGCACGAAGACACCGACCGCCAGTTCGAAGAAACGTACCTTCATTATTGCCACCTGTCCTGGGTAAACACTGTTTGGTCAGCCCGCGCCGAACATCAGCCCGGTCAGGATGAAATCGAGGCCCAGCACCGCGAGCGACGACACCACCACCGTCTGGGTCGTGGCGCGCGAGATGCCCTCGGACGTCGGCTGCGCATTGAAGCCCTGGAACACCGCGATCCAGGTCACCACGAAGCCGAACACGATGCTCTTGATCACGCCGGAGAGCACATCCTCGTTCCAGTCGGTCACCGATTGCATCTGCGAGAAATAGGCGCCGCTGTCCACGCCCAGCAGCCCCACCCCGACCAGGTAGCCGCCCATCACGCCCACGGCGCTGAAGATCGCGGCCAGCAGCGGCATGGAGAGGAACCCGGCCACAAAGCGTGGCGCGAAGATCCGGCGATAGGGGTTCACCGCCATCATCTCCATCGCCGAGAGCTGTTCGGTCGTCTTCATCAGCCCCAGTTCCGCGGTCAGCGCGGAGCCGGCGCGCCCGGCGAACAGCAGCGCGGTGACCACCGGCCCCAGTTCGCGTACCAGCGACAGCGCAACCACCCCGCCCAGGGCCTCGGCCGCGCCGAAGTTCACCAGCGTGATGTAGCCCTGGTACGCCAGCACCATGCCGACAAACAGCCCGGACACGACGATGATCAGCAGCGAGCGCACCCCCACCGAATACACCTGAACAAGCGTCAGGCCGAAGCGGCGAAAGACGATATCCAGGCTCGCCAGCATCCGGATCAGGAAGATGAACGCCCGGCCGAACACCGTCAGGGCATTGATCGTGGTCCGGCCCAGCGCGGCAATCGAATCAGTCATCGCGGCGCTCCCCCTGCCCCAGCAGGTCATCGCGGTAGGACGCGCCCGGGTAATGAAACGGCACCGGCCCGTCCGGGCGACCCTGCAGGAACTGCGCGCTCCAGTCGGAGGCGCGCGCCTCCAGCTCGTCCGGCGGCCCGGCATCCACTACCCGGCCATCGGCGATCAACACCACCTGATCGGAGATCGCCATCGCCTCGGTCACGTCATGCGAGACCAGCACGCTGGTAAGCCCCAGGCTTTGATTGGTCCGGCGGATCAGGCTGACGATCTGGCCCATGGTGATCGGATCGAGCCCGGTGAACGGCTCGTCGTACAAAATGAGGTCCGGGTCCAGCGCAATGGCCCGCGCCAGCGCGACACGCCGCGCCATGCCACCGGACAGGGTCGCCGGGTCCAGGTCGCGCGCCGCGCGCAGGCCCACCGCCTCCAGCTTCAGCAGCACCAGCGCGTGCAGCACGTCCTCCGGCAGATCCGTGTGCTCGCGCAGCGGGAAGGCGACGTTCTCGAATACCGAGAGATCCGTCAGCAGCGCACCGCTCTGGAACAGCATGCCCATGCGCTTGCGCAGCGCGTACAGCCGCCGGGTGGAGAGCCTCGCCACCTCCTGGCCATCCACCCAGATGCGGCCCTTGTCCGGACGCAACTGACCGCCGACCAGGCGCAGCAGCGTGGTCTTGCCACTGCCGCTGGGGCCCATCACGGTCGTCACCTGCCCGCGCGGGATGCGCATCGACAGGTCATCGAAAATCATCTTGCGCCCGCGCCGGAAGCACAGGTTCTCGATCACGATATGCGGACTGTCTTCCACTGCCGGGTCAGCCACGCGCGCTCCTCGCCCTTAAGGAAACACGGATTAATGTACACGCTCGCGCTCGAGTCGCTTTTGCGTGCGAACAAGGCGCGGTGACCGCCGTGCAGTCATTCTGCACAAGGGAGCCGCAACGCCGTGCGCACGCCCGTTTTTGATGACAACGGGCGGCCGAGCCCCTTCGAGGTTGGCACCCCAGGTTCCCCGATCCTGCGTTGCGGCCCGAATCAGTCAAAAACGGGCCGGTAGACCCACTACCGGCTGCGCGCCGCGCCTTGGCTCGGAAAACCTGGGGTACCAACGCGAGTGTGTACATCAATCAGTGTTTCCTTAGGCCCACAGAACCCCGAAGTCTGGGCGCAGGCCGGGAGACCGTCAAACGGGCGGGTGCGGTGCTCATCCCAATCCCAGCAATGCGGCGATAGTGCGGAAATCCGACAGCCGCTCCGGACGCGCGCGCAGGAACACCGGGATCTCGCCGCTGCCACCGGCCTGCCCGAGGGCCTCCACCAGCGCGCGCCAGCCCGGCGCATCCAGTCCCGCCTCGGGGCTGACCTGCCAGGCCCCGCCCCCGGCAAGCGCCGCCGATTTCGGCGCCGGGGCGGGATGAAACCAGGCCGCCTCGGCTCGCGCGAGCACCCGCTCCTCGCCGGCGCCGTACACCATCAGGCGCCCCAGTCCGGCCGCCTCCAGCGCCGCGCGGATCGCCTGCATCTGCGCCGGCCCCATCGGCCCCGGCGCCACCGCCTGCAGGCCATCGCCGACAGCCTCGGCCAGCGCGCGCGCCCGCGTCGCACCCGTCTCGAGGCCCAGCTCCACCGGCCAGTCCAGTGTCAGCCGCAGCGCGGGGGGCACGGCCTCGGCCCAGTCACCAAAGGCCGGCGCCCCGGCCTCGGTCCACACCGGGGCAGGCAGCAACAAACGGCTGTGGTAATGGGTGTAGTACTCCAGCTGCCAGTCCTGCGGCAGGTCCTCGGGGAAGAAGTCGTCCCACCAGTCCTCTCCAGGGCCCGCCACCCCGGCGGCCTGAAATACCGGCGCTTCCTGCTCCTTCGACATGCCTCAACCTCCACGACGTAACCGCAGCTTTGCGCGGATTGCTTGTATCACCTGCGAGCGCGCGGCACAGTTGGCGCCATGCGTTTCGACCTGTTCCACGAGCTCTCGGTACCGGACTTCCTGCAGACCTCCGAAGCGGAGGTGCTGGAGAACACCCTGCGCCTGTGGGAGCGCGCCGATCGTCTCGGCTTCGGCACCGCCTGGCTGGTGGAGCACCACCTGATGCCGGAGTTCTCCCACTCCACCGCGCCGGACCTGGTGCTGGCCGCGGCCAGTCAGCGCACCAAACGCCTGCGCCTGGGGCTGGGCGTGGTCCCCCTGCCCTACCACCACCCCCTGCGGGTGGCGCAACGCGTCGGCATGCTCGACCAGCTCTCCGGCGGGCGACTGGATCTGGGCATCGGGCGCGGCTTCTCGCCGCGCGAATATGCCACATTCGGGGCCGAGATGAGCGAGTCCCGCGCGCGGGTCGATGCCGGGCTGGATGCGCTGCGCCAGGCCTTCGCCACCGGCCGCATCACCCAGGACGGGCCGTTCCATCACCTGGACGACGTGCCCGTGATGCCGCGCCCGGTGCAGGCCCCGCACCCGCCGATCTGGACCGCCGCGGTCAGCCCGGAGTCCTTTACCTGGGCGGCGCAGCAGGGCATCGGCGCGCTGGCCGGGCCATTCAAGCCCTGGCAGATGATCCGCGAGGACATCCGCCTGTACCACGAGGCCTGGGACGCGACACGCACGGACGTCGCCCACCCGCCCCGGGTCGGCATGACGCTTGGGGTCCTGTGCCTGCCGGACGGCAAGCGCGCCCGGCGCGAGGCCAAGCCGGCCTTCGAGTGGTTCTACCGCCACATGTTCCAGCAGACCCTGCCGGTGCTGGAACGCCTGATCGAGGGCTACGACTATTACCGCTCGCTCGGCCGCTTCCGCCACCTGGTCAAGGCCGGGATCAACCTGAAGGTCCTCGACATGCTGGGCATGACGCTCGTCGGCACCCCCGCCGAATGCCGTGAACGCATCGAGGGCCTGCGCGCGGCCGGGGTCGATCAGGTGCTGCTCGCCTTCGGCGCCGGGGCCGTTCCGCATGCGCTGGCCGAGGAGTCCATGGACTGCTTCGCGGAAGAGGTCATGCCCGCGTTTGCCGACACCGCCCCGGCCACCATCGCCCGCACCGCGACCTGAGCGAAACACGGATGCACGTCGCCGTGACCGGCGCCGCCGGGCGCCTGGGGCAAGTCCTGCTGCCCGCCCTGGCACGCGCGCCGACGATTGAACACATCCTCGCCCTGGACCGGGCCGCGCCGGCGCTGCCTCCCCCCGAAAACGGCACCGTTATCGAGGCCCGGGTACTCGACCTGGCGCAGCTCCAGCCGGAGGACCTGGCCGGGGTGGACACGCTGGTGCACCTGGCCTTTCAATTGATGGGCGGTCACGGGGGACGCCGCCGGCATGACCGAACCTGGGTCCGTCAGCAGAATGTCGCCCTGAGCCAGCAGGTGTTCCACGCGGCGGTGACCGCCGGTGTACGCCACATCGTGTTTCTGTCCAGCGCGGCGGTCTACGGCCCCTGGCCGGACAGCCCGCAGCCGCTCCGTGAGGACCATCCCACCCGGCCGCGCTTCCCCTATGCCGAAGACAAGGTCGCCGTGGAGCAGGCCCTACTCGCGCTCGCCCGGGAACACCCCGAGTGCCAGGTGACCCTCCTGCGCCCGCCCGCGATCGTCGGCCCGAACGCCCACCCGCTGTTGCTGCAGATCGCCCGCGGACGGCTGTATCCCGCCGGAGGCGAACAGCCAGTGCAGATCCTGTGGGAGGACGATGCCGCCGCCGCGATCGTACGCAGCATCACAACTCGCACCGCGGGGATCTTCAACCTGGGGGCCGAACCTGCCTGGTCGCTACGGGCGATGGCGCGCCACCAGCGGCGCTGGGGGATCCCGGTGCCACTGCGGCTGATCCGCACCCTGCACCCGCTGGCCTGGCGCCTGACCGCCCGCGCCGGGGACCCCGGCTGGGTCCGCGGGCTGGACGGCCCGCTGGTACTGGACTGCACCCGCGCCCGCGAGCAGCTCGGCTGGACACCGCAGGTGACCACCGCCGGGTGCCTGGAACGCCTGCGCTGCTGAAACCACTACCCAATCGGCTACAATCCCGGGCCTGACCCTCCCGGACCCGACTGTCCATGGTGCTACCCGTTGTCGCCATCATCGGCGGCCTGATCCTGCTGACCTGGAGTGCCGACCGCTTCGTGTTCGGCGCCTCGGCCCTGGCCCGCGGCCTGGGTGTCAGCCCGCTGATCATCGGCCTGACCATCGTCGCCTTCGGGACCTCGGCACCGGAGATCGTGGTCTCGGTCCTCGCCAGCCTGCAGGGCAACCCGGGGCTGGCGGTGGGCAATGCCATCGGCTCGAACATCGCCAACATCGCGCTGGTGCTGGGGGCCGCGGCCGTCGTCGCGCCACTGGCGATCGGGCGCGGCATGGTTCGGCGCGAACTGCCGATCCTGCTGCTGGTCAGCTTCGGCGTCCTGCTCTTGCTGATAAATGGCGAACTGGGCCGACCAGAGGGCAGCGTCCTGCTCGGCGGCCTGGTGGCATTCACGGTCTGGCTGGCCTTGACCGCCCGCCGTGCGCAGCAGGCCCCGAGTGAGGACACTCCCACGGTCGTACGCGGCATGGTCGAAACGATCCCGGAGGGCGACCGACTGAGGCCCGCGATCGCCTGGCTCGTGTTCGGGCTGCTGCTCCTGCTGGCGAGCAGCCAGGCCCTGGTCTGGGGGGCCGTCGAGATCGCCGAACAACTGGGGGTCAGCGACCTGGTCATCGGGCTGACCATTGTCGCGGTGGGCACCAGCCTGCCGGAGCTGGCGACCTCGGTGGTCGCCGCCTTCCGCCGCGAGGCCGGGCTGGCGATCGGGAATGTGGTCGGTTCCAATCTGTTCAACCTGCTCGCGGTACTGGCCGTTCCGGCCCTGATCGCGCCGCTGGCAATCGACGCCGATGTGCTGACGCGCGACTATCCGGTGATGCTGGCATTGACCGTGGCGCTGTTCCTGATCGCGCTGGGCCGCCGCGGACAGATCCGGCGCTGGCAGGGCGCCCTTCTCCTCATCGCCTTCGCAAGCTACCTTGTCTATTTGGGAATCACGGCAACCGCATGAACTTCAACCCCGAAACGACCCGCAACCTCGCCCTGGCCGTCCTCAATGACGAGGCCGAGGCCGTACGCAACCTCGCCCAGCGCATCGACGACCGCTTCCTCGAAGCCTGCCGCTGCATCCTCGCGTGCAAGGGCCGCGTGATCGTCACCGGCATGGGCAAGTCCGGGCACATCGGCAGCAAGCTGGCCGCGACGCTGGCCTCCACCGGCACGCCGGCCTTCTTCGTGCATCCGGGCGAGGCCAGTCACGGCGATCTCGGCATGATTACCCGCGAGGACGTGGTCATCGCGCTGTCGAACTCCGGCGAGACCGACGAGATCATCACCATCCTGCCGCTGATCCGGCGCCTGGGCGTACCGCTGATCGCGATGACCGGCAACCCCGGATCGCGCCTCGGCGCGGATGCCACCGTACACCTGGATGTCAGCGTCGAACGCGAGGCTTGCCCGCTGGGCCTGGCCCCCACCTCCAGCACCACCGCGGCGTTGGCGATGGGCGATGCCCTGGCCGTCGCGGTGCTGGACGCACGCGGCTTTACCGCCAACGACTTTGCCCGCTCGCACCCCGGCGGTCGCCTTGGCCGGCGCCTGCTGGTGCATGTCGCCGACATCATGCATACCGGAGGCGCGATCCCGCGCATCACCCCGGACGCCCCACTCAAGGACGCCCTGTTCGAGATCACCCGCAAGGGCCTGGGGCTGGTGATCGTGGCCGGCGCCGACGACGAGATCCAGGGCGTGTTCACCGATGGCGACCTGCGGCGCACCCTGGATGCCGGGCACAGCCTGGACGGCCTGACCATCGGCGAGGCCATGACCACCGGCGGCCACACCGCGCAGCCCGACTGGCTGGCGGTGGAGGCCCTGGAGGCCATGGAGAGCCGGCGCATCAACGCCCTGCCCGTCACCGACGCCGAAAACCGCCTGGTCGGCGTGATCAACATGCACGACCTGCTGCGCGCCGGGGTGGCGTGATGAACCTGGATGCCACCACTCTGCGCACCCACCAGCAGGCCATTCGCCTGCTGATCCTGGACGTGGACGGCGTGCTGACCGACGGCAGCCTGTTCCTCGGCGACGGCGGCGAGCAGTACAAGGCCTTCAACAGCCGCGACGGCCACGGTATCCGTCTGGCCCTGGACGGCGGCATCGAGATCGCCATCCTGACCGGGCGCACCTCCGGGGTCGTCGAGCACCGCATGCGCGACCTGGGCGTGGAGCATCTGATCCAGGGCCGCCGCGACAAGGGCGAGGCCCTGCACGAACTGCTGCAGCGCACCGGCCACGACCCCGCCGAAGCGGCCTTCATGGGCGACGACATCGTGGATCTTCCAGCGATGCAGCGGGTCGGGCTCGGGATCGCGGTCGGCGACGCCCACGCGCTGGTGCGCCAGCATGCCCAGTGGGTGACCGAGACCCATGGTGGGCGCGGGGCCGTGCGCGAGGCCTGCGAGGGCCTGCTGGCCGCGCAGGGCCGGCTCGACGCGCTGTTCGAGACCTACCTGAACGGATGAGCCAAAGGACTCGCCGCCAAGTCGGATGGGCCCTGGCCGTGCTCGCATTCGCGTCCGCGCCCCTGGCGCAGGCCGAGGTAAGCCCGCCCGAGGGCGAGGTCACGCTGCAGATTGACGGCTTCACCCTGCATGCCACCGGCGACGACGGCGAACTGAGCCATCGTCTGCGCGGCACCCGCCTGCGCGAGTTCGGCCGTGACGGCCCCCAGTGGGTGGACGACCCGGACCTCGACCTGTTCGCCGAGGGCGGTATCGAATGGCGCTGGACCGCCCCGGCCGCCCTGCATCAACCAGCCGCCGCGACCCTGGACCTGGTGGGCCCCACCCACGGCGTACAGCCGCCCCGCGGCGAACGCGTGGAGACCCTCATCGATTCGCGGGATGTTGGCGTCGCCACCGACACCATGGTCGCCACTTCGGATGCCCTTTCTACCCTGAACCAGCCGGGCCTGTTCCAGCGCGGCACCGGTCTGCGCGTGGACTCGCGAGGGGATACCATAGAGTTGTTCCATGACGTGTACTCGCTCTACAGCGAGACGAGCGAGGAGGATCCCGCGCATGACCCCGAATCCCCATAGCCTTCGCCACCGTCCGGGCCAACCGGGTGCCCGCGTGGCGGCGCTCCTGCTGCTCGTGCTGCTGGCCACGCCCGCGTTCGCCCAGCAGGGCTCGGGCCCGGCGCTGCCGGTGGAGATCACTGCCGACCGCGCGGAGATGGACGAACGCCAGGGGCTGGGGACCTACACCGGCGACGTGATCGTGATCCGCGGCGACATGACCCTGGAGGCCGACAAGGTCTACGTGCGCACCCGCGATCGCCGCCCCTACGAAATGGAGGCCCACGGCGAGCCGGCACGCCTGGAATCACCCGATCCGGAAACCGGAGAGATGCGCATTGCCACCGCCCTGCGCATCGACTACCTGCTGAACGAAGACCGCATGATCCTCACCGACCAGGCCCATGTGATCACCACCAGCGAGGAGGCGCGCGGCAAGCGCATCACCTACGACCTGACGACCGACGTGATCGAGGCCGAACGCGGCGAAGGCGACAGCGAGCGCGTGCGCATCACCATCCAGCCGCGCGACGACGAATGAACGCCACCGCCCCCAGCCCATCCGCCACACCGGCACAAACCAACGACCGCCTGATCGGACGCGAGCTGACCAAGCGCTACGGCCAGCGCACTGTGCTGGACCAGGTGGACGTCGACCTCGCGCCCGGCGAGGTGGTCGGCCTGCTGGGCCCGAACGGGGCCGGCAAGACCACCTGCTTCTACAGCCTGGTCGGGCTGATCCGCCCCAATACCGGACGCATCACCCTGGGCGAACGCGATATCACCCGCGCCCCCATCCATGTGCGCGCGCGCGCCGGCCTCGGCTACCTGCCGCAGGAGGCCTCGATCTTTCGCCGCCTGAGCGTGTGGGACAACCTCCAGGCCGTGCTCGAGCTGCGCCCCGGACTCGATCGCCACGAGCGCCGGCGCATTGGCGATGCGCTGATCGAGGAGTTCCAGCTCGAGACCGTGCGCCACAGCCCGGGCATCGCGCTGTCCGGTGGGGAACGGCGCCGGGCCGAGATCGCCCGCGCCCTCGCCGGGGATCCGCGCTTCATCTGTCTGGACGAGCCCTTCGCCGGGGTGGACCCGATCTCGGTGGGCGACATCCAGGACGTGATTCGGCATCTCGCCCAGCGCGGCATCGGCGTACTGATCTCCGATCACAACGTGCGCGAGACCCTCGGCATCTGCCACAGGGCCTATATTCTGAGCGAGGGACGCCTGCTCGCCGCCGGTACACCGGACGAGCTGCTGGCCGATCCCCAGGTGCGCCGGGTCTATCTCGGCGAGAACTTCCGCCTGTGAAAGCGCCCCATATGCGGCCCGGTCGGTGCACAAACCACAAGGCAGGCTTTAAGATTCCATCAATGCCCACCCTCGCCCCGCATACCCGATGCTGAAACCCGGCCTGAATCTGCAGCTGGGTCAGACGCTGACCATGACCCCGCAACTGCAGCAGGCGATCCGCCTGTTGCAGCTGTCCACGCTCGAGCTCCAGGTGGAGATCCAGCAGGCGCTGGAGAGCAACCCCATGCTCGAACAGGTCGAGGACGAAGATGCCGAGGCCGACACCGAGCGCCTGAACCAGGACGGCGAGCTGGTGGAAGGCGATCGCATGGAGGCCACCACTACCAGCGACGACGTGATCCCCGAGGAACTGACGACCGACAGCCGCTGGGACGACATCTACGAGCCGGCCCCGACGCCCAACAAGGGCGTGGATGACCGCGACCCGCTGGAAAACACCAGCGACGACGACGGTGAGGGCCTGCAGGATCACCTGCTGTGGCAGCTGCATCTGAGCCATCTGACACCGCGCGACCAGCGCATCGGGGCGGCCCTGATCGACGCCATCAGCCCCGACGGCTATCTCGAGGGCGACCTCGACACCCTGGCCGAGACCATCAGCCGAGGCGAGGATGAATCCGTCGGCGTCGACGAGGTCGAGGCAGTGCTCCACTGGATTCAGCAGTGCGACCCGCTGGGGGTCGGCGCGCGCAACCTGCGGGAGTGCCTGGAGATCCAGCTACGCGAACTGGCCCCGGACGCCCCGGCCCGCGAGGCCGCACGGGCGATCCTGGAACACGGCATGGACAGCCTGGGCAAGCGCGACTACAAGGCCCTGCAGCGCCAGTCCGGCGTACGCGACCCGGACGAACTGGCCCGCGCACTGGATCTGATCCGCACCCTGAACCCGCGGCCCGGCGCACAGATCAGCTCCGCCACCTCGGAATACGTAGTCCCGGATGTCTACGTGCGCCACACCACCGAGGGCTGGCGCGTGGATCTAAACCCGGAGATCGCACCGCGCATCCGCATCAACGACCTCTACGCCGGCATGGTGCGCCAGGTCTCGGATGCCCGCGACAGCGCCTTTATGCGTGATCAGCTGCAGGAGGCACGCTGGTTCCTGAAGAGCCTGCACAGCCGCAACGACACCCTGCTGCGGGTCGCCGAGGCGATCGTCCACCGCCAGCAGGGCTTTCTCGAGCATGGCGACGTCGCGATGCAGCCATTGATCCTGCGCGACATTGCCGAGACCCTGGAGATGCACGAATCGACCATCTCGCGGGTTACCACGCAGAAATACATGCACACCCCGCGCGGGGTCTTCGAGTTCAAGTATTTCTTCTCCAGCCATGTCGGCACGAACGATGGCGGCGAGTGTTCCGCCACCGCCATCCGTGCCATGATTCGCGAATTGATTGGCGACGAACCCCCGAACAAGCCGCTCAGCGATGCCCGGCTCGCCCAGGTCCTGTCGGACCGGGGCATCAACGTAGCGCGCCGCACCGTGGCCAAGTACCGCGAGGCGATGCACATCCCTTCATCCAGCGAACGCCGGCAGATGGCCTCGATGCCCACCGGCAGCAAGTAACCAAGGAGTCCTGACCATGCAGATCAACCTGACCGGCCACCACGTGGACATCACCGACGCCCTGCGCGACTACGTCAACGAGAAATTCGCGAAGCTGGAGCGCCACTTCGACAAGGTCATCGACGTCCACGTCGTGCTGACCCACGAGAAGACCCGGAATCAGCACAACCAGGCCGAAGCGAATCTCCAGGTCAGCGGCAATCACATCCACGCCGAGGCCTCTCACGAGGACATGTATGCCGCGATCGACGCGCTGATCGACAAAGTCGACCGTCAACTGATCAAGCACAAGGAAAAGGTCAAGGACCACCACCGCGCCGAAGGTGCCCAGCGCAACCGCGAGCAGGCCTCCTGATCCATGACGATTGCCGAGTTGATCACCTCCGAGCGCATTGGCCTGCAACCCGAGTGCTCCAGCCAGAAACGGGCCCTGGAGGCCCTGGCGGACCTCCTCGCCGGCGGAGGTGACGGCACGGGACCAGGAAGCAATGCGATCTTCGAGGCCCTGTCCGCACGCGAAAAACTCGGATCCACCGGTCTCGGCCATGGGGTTGCGATTCCCCATGGCCGCCTGGCCGATCTCGAGGCGCCGCGCGTGGCCGTGCTGCGCCTGGAAAAGGGCGTCGACTTCGACGCCATGGATCACGAGCCGGTCGATATCCTGATCGCACTGCTGGTCCCGGAGGCCGCCACCGGCGACCACCTCGACCTGCTGGCCCAGCTCGCCCGCGGCCTGTCGCAGCCAGACACCATCGGAGCGCTGCGCCGGGCCGGGGACGCGGCGGCCCTGGAACAGGAACTCGTGCGCCGCTTCAGCGAGGACTAAGCCCGTGGAACCCGCCTCCAGCCGCGATTCCGACGCGCAGCGTCTGCCATGAACGAGGCGCTGGGAGAAGGCGGGATCGCCCGCGACATCAACGTGGAGAGCCTGATCCAGGCCATGGGAAACCGCCTGGATCTTCGCTTCGTACACGGCGAACATGCAGCACCCGACCGCAAGCTGGTCGGCGACGACGGGGACGACCTGCCGCTGGCTGGCCATCTCAACCTGATCCGGCCCAACCGCATCCAGATCATCGGTGACTTCGAGGCCCGCTACATCTCCAGCCTCAGCGCCACCCAGTGCAACGACCTGATCCTGGAGATGGCCCGCACCGGGACCACCGCGGTGATCTTCGCCGAGGACACCTGTCCGTTCTCGGAGATGCCCGACGCCCCGCAGGAGGCGCTGCCGCTGATCCTGTGCTCCAGCACCAGCAGCCACGAGATTATCTCGCTGCTGCGCTATTTCCTGCAGCAGCGCCTGGCCCATTTCGAGGTGCGCCACGGCGTGTTCATGGAGATCCTCGGGATCGGGGTGCTGATCAGCGGCGCCTCCAGCGTCGGCAAGAGCGAGGTCGCACTGGAACTGATCTCGCGCGGGCATCGCCTGATCGCCGACGATGCCCCCGAATTCGCGCGCATTGCGCCCGACATCGTGCGCGGCCACTGCCCGGCCCTGCTCCAGGACCTGCTCGAGGTGCGCGGTCTTGGGGTGCTTAACATCCGCGCCATGTACGGCGATTCCGCGATCAAGGGCGGCAAGTACCTGCGCCTGATCATCGACCTGCGCGATCATGGCGAACCCTCGCCGGTCCCCGATGACCGGCTGAACGGGCGCCGCGGCGAGATCGATATCCTCGGCCTGCGCGTCCCCTTGATCAGCCTGCCGATCGCGCCGGGGCGCAACATCGCAGTGATGATCGAGGCGGCCGTGCGCAACCACATGCTGCACATGCAGGGCTATATCGCTGGCGACGACCTGCGCGCACGCCAGCGCCGCCAGATGAGCGGCGAGACGGAGGAGCCGCCCTACCATCGCGCGGTGCCCGCCACTACGGTCCCCAACCCGGACCCGGAGGGCTGAATCGGCCATGCGCCTGCTAATCGTCAGTGGCCTGTCCGGGTCCGGCAAGACCGTGGCCCTGCACACCCTGGAGGATGCCGGCTACTTCTGCGTCGACAACCTCCCGCTGCCGCTGCTGCCGGACCTGATCGATCAGGTCCGGCAGGGCCACTACGACACCGAGACCGACCGCCATCTGGCCGTGGGCGTGGATGTGCGCAGCGGCCTGGAGGCCCTGGAGGGGTTCTCCGTTCTCTTGGCGCAACTACGGGCGGACCGGGTGCAGGTGGAGGTCCTGTTCCTGCAGGCGGCCAGCGAGGTGCTGCTGCGGCGCTACCATCTGACCCGCCGACGCCACCCGCTGGCGCGCGACGGCGTGCCACTGGTCGAGGCCATCGACCGCGAACGCGAGTGGCTGGGCCATGTAGCGGCGGAGGCCGATCTGACGGTCGACACCTCGCGCCTGTCGATGCACGATCTGGCCCGCACCCTGCGCGACCGCATAGGCGAGCGCGGAGAACACGAGCTATCCCTGCAGTTCCAGTCCTTCGGCTTCAAACACGGCGCACCGCTGGATTCCGACTTCGTGTTCGACGTGCGCTGCTTGCCCAATCCGCACTACGAAAGCGATCTGGCCGCCCTGACCGGTCGCGACCCGCCCGTGTGCGAGTTCCTTGAGCGGCACGCGGAGGTCGCGGCCATGTTCGACAGCATCCAGGGCTTCCTGTCGCAGTGGCTGCCGCGCCTGCTGGACGATCACCGCAGCTACGTAACCGTCTCCATCGGTTGTACCGGCGGGCAACATCGCTCGGTGTATCTGGTGGAGCGGCTTGCGGAGGCGTGGCGGGATCGGGAACATGTTACTGTTAGCACCCGTCACCGCGAGCTGGGGAAACAGTAACCACTGGACGCGGGACGAGGGCCTTCTGGAACCCGCAATCGGAGCAGATCCATGGGCGTTGGTCTCATTCTGATCACGCATCAAAACCTGGGCGATACCCTGCTGCAGACCGCGCAGAGCATGCTCGGGGGCCTGCCCGAGGACTGCGAGTCCATGGCGATGTCCCAGAACGACGACCCCGACGAGGTCCTGGCCCGCGCCCGCGAGCGCCTGGCGACCCTCGACAGCGGCTCGGGGGTGCTCGTTCTGACCGACATGTTTGGCTCCACGCCTTCCAATGTGGCGATTCGTGTCGCCCGGGGTGCAAATGCCCGCGTGATCGCCGGCGCCAACCTGCCCATGCTCATCCGCGTGCTCAACTATCAACACCTCCCCCTGACCGAACTGGTCAACAAGGCCCTTTCGGGCGGCCATGACGGGATTCTCCTCTGCGATCAGGAGTGCAGCGATGCCGCAGCGCGTAGTCCCCATCGTTAATCGCCTGGGGATGCACGCGCGCGCCGCGGCCAAGTTCGTCAGCCTGGCCAGCAAGTTCGCCGCGGACGTCTCCGTCTCCCGCAACCAGCAGGAGGTGAATGGCAAGAGCATCATGGGCGTGATGATGCTGGCCGCCGCCCAGGGCAGCGAGATCACCATCGAGGCCGAAGGCAAGGATGCGCCGGAGGCGCTGGATGCACTCGCAGAGTTGGTTGCCGATCGTTTCGGCGAAGAGGCCTGAACCTCCGAGTCCCGCCCGCACCGGTCAACAACCACCATCCCCCTGCGGGGACTATCCGGGCCACGCTCCCGGGTCGGAGGCCGCGTTACCCAGCCCGTCCAGGCCGACCTGCTCGAGCTTGCGCTCCGCCAGGCGCACAGCGGCCGTCAAAGCCTGCTCCGGGGGCTCCCCGGAGATCAGCGCGTGGATCAACCCGGCATTGAAGGTATCCCCTGCCCCCACGCTGTCGACCACCCGCAGTCCGGGCGTCGCTTCACAATGGTGGATCGCGCCCCGCACGGCCATCCAGGCCCCTTCGCCCCCGGCGGTCACGGTCAGGATGCGATCAGGAAAGCGCTCGGAAAGCTGCTGCAGCGCAGCCTCGGGAGTGCCCGCCACGCTCGCGGCCCAGTCGCGCGAGAGCATCAGGACATCGGCATACTCCAGGCATGCGTCGAGCCCCGGCCGGGGCTTCTCCAGCTCCAGCGACACCGGCTGGTCAAAGATGCTCTCGCGCACCGCGCGCAGGATGGACGCAAGGGCCTCCGGGTTACGCCCCTCGAAGTGCAGCCAGTCATATTCCGGCCAGGGTACGCCCGCGAGATCCTCCACCCCGAGTTCGGGCAGGTCGCGATGATGGACGATGGTGCGACTGCCCGTCTCCCTGGAACGGAGAATATGGGAGGTCGGCGTCGCTCCGGGCCGGCGTACGCAGTGACGAACATCCAGTCCGTGCCCCTCCAGGGACGCGCTCAAGGCATCCCCGGCCGCACCCTCGGCGATGACCGCGGCCAGGCCCGGGCGATGGCCGAACTGCGCCAGGATCGTTGCGGTGTTGGTCGCGTTGCCTCCGGGCTGGGTGGTGCTGGCGAGCGCCCGGACCTCGTCGTCCTCGGCCGGGAAGGCTGCAACATCGAGGGTGTGATCGAGCGTGACAATGCCAGTCGCGAGGATACGTGCCATACGGGCTCCCGTGATGAATGAGCGCCATTCTGGCGGGTCGCGCCCATTACGTCATCTCGCATATTCGTCATCCGCGGATGCTCCTGCGACAATAACCCCTCTGTCTCAGGAGGCCCCGACCGGTATGGCCACGTTCCCTTCTCCCGAATCCACCGAAGCCGCCTTTTACGCGGCCTTTCAGGCAGGCGATGCACAAGGCATGCGCGAGATCTGGCACGACAATGCCGAGTGTGTCTGCATCCACCCAGGTGGCGAGCGCCTGCAGGGAACGGACATCATCCTGGAAAGCTGGGACGACATCCTGCCGGGGATGCGCGGGGTGATCGTACACCGGACCCAGGTGACGGCCATCCCGGGCGAAGACCTCGTCCTCCACGTACTGCGCGAAAACCTGTATGTCCAGGGTGAACGGCGCGGCGTCATGCTGGCGACCAATGGCTACCGCCACGATGGGGAAAGCTGGCGCATGGTGCTCCACCACGCCAGCCCGGACCCGGAACCCACGCCGGAATGGCCCACCGGGGGCGTGCATTGATGGCGACGGATGCCGATCGCTGCGTCGAGGCGTATTACGCCGCCTTTCGTGCCGCCGATATCGAACAGATGATGCGCCTCTGGGGCGAGCGTCCCGACATCGTCTGCATCCACCCGGGCAGCCCGCGCGCCCACCGGGGCGTGGCAGAGGTGATGGAGAGCTGGCTGCTGGTCTTCGCGCGTGAACTGAATATCGGGATCGAACCGAAGATCGTGGGGCGCCACGAGACCGGGGAGATCATCAGCCTGGTCATCGAAGAAGCGATCACGCGACCGGGCGACGTCACGCCCACCGGGACGATCCTGATCAGCCAGACCTGGCGCTGGCTGGACACGGGCTGGCGCCTGCTGTTTCACCATGCGTCGCACGGGCGCCGCTCACCGCCATCGCAGGACGGCATGTTTGTCCCCGATGGCGGCGGCAACACCCGCCACTGACGAGCAGTGGGATCGACCACGAAGCGCGCGAAGGAAGAAGGTCCAAAGCGAAGGCCCCACTGAGCACATCAGTAATGGGGAAATGGTTTCGTTGGCAAAAGGATTTTCGAACGCCGTGAATCCGGGTCGCCCCCTCAATAACCTGAGCCTGCCTGACGGTGCTCCCGGTCCTTTTCCTCTACGGTTCAAGAAAACCTCATGACCACCGACACCGGGCGTTCGAAAACTCAGCGGGGCTCAGCTCCTCTCCCTGCCCGTTGACCCCATTAGAATCACGCATGGGGCCGCAACCGGCCACTGTGGATGACTCGCGCCCTTGCTTGGTGTCTTCGTGCGCTTAATGGTTACCAACTAGCCTTCGGAGCGCGGCTGGCAAAGATCCGGGCGCTGCACCTGCAGCGCCGCGCATACCCCCTTGACCGCATCGCGCACCCGCCGCCCCTTGCCCTCCAGCGTAAGGTCCGCGACCTCCTGATAGAGCGGATCGCGGACCGCGAACAACTCCTGAAGGCGGGCCTTCGGGTCCGCGGCCTCCGCGATCAGCGGGCGCTTGCGGTTGCGGCGAGTCCGCCGGAACTGCTCCTCTACCGGCACCCGCAGGTAGATCACGAACTGATCGCGCAGCTGTTCCCGGTTCTCCGGGCGTTCGACAATCCCCCCGCCGGTGGCAATCACCGCCCCCTCCTGTTCAAGAAGCGACTCCAGCATCGCCGTCTCGCGCTTGCGAAAACCGCCCTCGCCCTCGAACTCGAAGATGGTCGGGATATCCACACCGGTACGCCGCTGGATCTCCTGATCGGTATCGAAGAACGGCCGCCGCAGCAGCCCCGCGAGGCCGCGCCCGATTGTGCTCTTGCCGGCCCCCATCGGGCCTACCAGTACGATGTTCTGCATGGGCGCCAAGGCTACTGGCTGGGCCCCCCAAAGAAAAGCCGGGGACAAGCCCCGGCTTTCGAGATCGAACCCATCGGGGGGCAATCCCCGACGATACACCTTGCGCTCAGTCGAGTACGCGCGGCGTCACAAAGATCAACAATTCCGCTTTGGTATTCTCCGTGGAGCGATTGCGGAACAGGTTTCCGAGGAACGGAATATCCCCGAAGAACGGCACCTTCTCGAGGTTGGTGCGGCTGTCGATCTCGTACACACCGCCCAGGACCACGGTCTCGCCGTTGCCCACGAAGACCTGGGTCTCCACCTCGCGCTTGTTGATCCCCGGCACCCCAAGGATCACACGCTGGCTGGGCTCGTCCTTTGTCACCTTGATGTCGAGGATCACGTTGCCGTTCGGCGTGATCTGCGGCGTCACTTCCGTCGACAGTACGGCCTCGATGAACTGGGTCGAAGTCGCGCCGGATGCAGTGGCTTCCTGGAACGGGATCTCTTCACCCTGCTTGATCGTCGCCGTCTGGCCATTGGCGGTGATCACACGCGGGCTGGAGATGATCTCGCCGCGGCCTTCCACCTGCAGCGCGGATAGCTCCAGGTCGAGCAACACGCCACTGCGCAGGATGCTCAGCCCTGCCTGCCCGGCATTGCCACCGGCCGGCAGCGAGCTGTTCAGGCGGTCTCCGATGGCGATGCCACCGATCCCTCCCGTGGTGGCATCCCGAGCCGCATCCGCGCCTTCGATAGACCCGGCACCACCAACCCGGGTGCGGCGGTCACCCCGCGTCCCGGAGATACCGAAGCGGGCGCCCAGCTCACGGTTGAAGGTATCCTCCGCGATCACGATGCGGGTCTCGATCAGGACCTGCTGCACCGGAACATCCAGCGTGGAGACCAGGCGACGGACGTCCTCGATCCGGCTCTGGGTATCCTGCACCAGGAGGGTGTTGGTGCGCGTGTCGATGGTGATGCTGCCACGCTCCGAGAGGAATTCGCCTCCATCACCGCCCCGAATCAGCGACGCGATCTGCTCGGCCTGGGCGAAATTGATCTGCACGAACTCCGTGCGCAGGGGCTCCAGCTCCTGGCGGTCACGCTCGGCTTCCATCTCCAGGCGTTCACGCGCCGCGATCTCCTCGCTGGGGGCGACGTACAGGACATTGCCGTCCATTCGCTTGTCGAGCCCGCGGGCACGCAGGATGATATCCAGCGCCTGGTCCCAGGGGACGTTGTTCAGGCGCAGGGTGATGTTGCCACCCACCGTGTCACTCACCACGATGTTCAGATCGGTGAAATCCGCCAGCAACTGCAAAACGGAGCGCACCTCGATGTCCTGGAAATTCAGGGACAGGCGCTCGCCGGCGTACTCCTCTTCCTCCCGTGCGCGGGCCTGGCGTTCGGCCTCGGAAATCGGGGCGACCTCGAGGACGAACTGGCGATCACTCTGGTAGGAAATGATCTCGTACTCGCCGCGCGCCTCGATCTCCATGCGGACTCGATTGCGCTCGGCGATGGTGTCGATCGTGTGCACCGGGGTGGCGAAATCGACCACGTCGAGGCGACGTTCCAGCGACTCGTCGACCATCGCGCGCGGGAAGGTCATCTCGATGCGGCCGGCCTGCTCGCGAACGTTAATCTCGGCACCAGAGCGGGAGAGATCCACCTCGACGCGACCTTCGCCCTCGCTGCCTCGCCGGAAATCGATACCCGTGATCTCCATGGGTCGGGCGCTGCGGGTCGTGGCAGCGGGTTCACCCGCACGATCCACGACCTGCTGGGTGCGTGCATCCGCCTCGGAAACCCCGCGGCCCAGCGTAAGGATGAGATTATTGCCCTCGACTCGAGTCTGGTACTCGGAGGCCTGAGTCAGGTTCAGCACCACGCGGGTGCGGTTGCCCGCCTCGACCGTGCTCGCCCGGAGCACCGGGCCCACATTCAGGTCCGTCTCGCGCCGCGGCAATGCATTGCCGACATTGGGCAGATCCAACGCGATGCGCGGCGGTGAATCAATCGCAAAGGCGCGAATATCGGAGGGCGGCGTCTCCGAGAAGCGCAGGTTCACCTGCACCCGGTCACCGCTCAGACTGCCGGCCCGGATCTCTTCCAGTTCGGTGGCAGCCACCCCCTGGGACACCATGAACAGCAGGCCCGCAACGACCGTGCCTGCGAAAGCGCGCATGGAAGAACCCATGTTGAATCCCCTGTTGGTTGTGCCGACCTTGCGGCGAATGCTCGTCATCATTTTCTTCCCCCCCAACCGCTAGTCGGTCAGCGCCACCGAGTTTTCACGTTCCACGTGACCGCCGAAGGCATCCGGCACGATCTCGACCAGCCGGATCTGGGTCGGCGTGATCTCGATGATTTCCCCGTGGTTCTGGCCCATATAGTTGCCCGCAGTGACGCGCTGAACCCCTCGATCCGGGGTCCGGACCAGGGCGTAGCGCACACCATGCTGCTCCAGCGACCCGACCATCCGCAGCGAATCCAGCGGAAAGCCCTCGAGGAACTCGCGCGGGCGGTCAGGATCAATCTCGGCGTCTCCTGGCTGCCCCTCGGCCGCGGCGAGCTCCGGCTGGGCGATCACCGACGAGTCGAAAGGCGACCGGGTATGCCCCGGATAGAGATAAGGCTCGTGCGGCTCCAGGGTGGGGATCGGCTCGATCCCGCTCCCCGGGCGCTCCTTGACCTCGGCGATGTACTGCTCGAGGTCACGGTTGTCCTGCGTACAGCCCGACAGCAGGATCCCGCCCGTCAGGACCATGGCCAGTCCCGGCCATACCGCTCGCATGGAAGAATGCCTCATCAGTTCTCCTCCAGGTAGCGATAGGTGCGGGCGACCGCATCCATCAGCAGGTCGTTGTCGGAAGCGCCCGGACGGATATGCATGTTGTGCATGGTGACCACGCGCGGCAGGGCCGAGACACCGCTGACGAACTCCGCGAGATCCTCGTAATCGCCCCGGACGCGCAGACGGATCGGGACCTCGGCGTAGAAGTCGCGCCGGTTCTCGCCACGCGGCTCGAACAGCTCGATCTCGAGACCCGCCTGCAACCCTGTCTGCGAGACATCGACCAGCAGGCTGGGGATCTCGGCGCTGCTGGGCAACAACTCGAGCAGCGAGGCGAACATGCGCTCCATCTCCTCCAGCTGGTCCTCGTAGGCCTGGAGGTTGGCAGCCCGCTGCTGCTTGTCCTCGAACTCGTCGCGCAGCTGCAGTTCGCGGCTCTCCGCGCGCTCGAGCTCTGTCCGCTGATCGCCGATGAAGAGGTAATAGGACAGGCCGAGGATGGCCAGGACAATCACGACCAGGATCAGGCCCTTCACGCCCCAGGAGGCTTCCCCGATGTTGTTGAAGTCGACCTGCTTGAGTTCATTGAGATCCATCAGGAATCCCCCTCTTCGGCATCCGGCCGGGTCTGCGTGGCATCCAGACGGAAGTCACGCACCTGGAGGCGACCCTCCTCGCGGGTCTCGATAATCTGCAGGTTGGAGCTACCGAGCCAGGGCGACCCATCGATCCGGCGCATCAGCGCGGAGATCCGGGTGTTGGACTCGGAGCGCCCGACCAGGCGCACATTCTCGCCTTCCTGGCGGACCTCGTTGAGGTAGGTACCATCGGGCAGGGTCTCGACCAGCTGATCGAAGAGATGCACGGCCTCGGGCCGCTGCGCCTGCAGGGTCTGGATGACTTCCATTCGGGCGATAAGGGCCTCGCGCTGTTCGTCGAGATCGCGAATCCGGGCGATCTGACGATCCAGTTCGCGGATCTCGCTTTCCAGCATCTGGTTGCGCGACTGCTGGTGGTCGATCAACGCGCCGATAAAACTGTAGCCAACGAAGGCAAGCAGGACGCCGACCACCGCGGCGCCACCAACCGCGGCGCCACCAACCGCGGCGAAGAACTGCTTGCGCCGCTGTTCGCGTGCCTTCTCGCGCCAGGGAAGGAGGTTGATATAAATCATGACGCATACCCCCGCACGGCCAGGCCACAGGCCGTCATCAGCGCCGGGGCATCATTGGCAAAGCGTTCCTGGTTGACCCTTTTGGCCAACGCCATCCCGCGGAACGGGTTCGCGATCGATACCGGCGTGCCGGCGGCCTCCTCGAGCAGTTCGTCCACGCCCGGGATGGCCGCACAGCCGCCCCCCAGGAGGATGTGATCGATGGTGTCCTGCGGGCGGGTCACGTAGAAGTACTGCAGCAGCCGCTGGATCTGGTCGACCATGGTCTGCTTGAAGGGCTCGAGGATGGAGCTTGCGTAGTCGGTCGGCAGGTCACCACTCATCTTGGCGGAGCCGGCCTCCTGATAGTTCATGCTGTAGCGCCGCATGATCTCCTCGGTGAGCATGCGGCCGCCGAAATTCTGCTCGCGGGTGTACACCACGCCCTCGTCCTGACTGACGACATACACGGCGGTCACCGAAGAGCCGACATCCACGACCGCCACGATCGGCTTGCTCTCGCGGTCGGGGACCTGCTCCATCAGGCGCTCGGCGGTATGCTCGATCGCGTATGCCTCGACGTCGATCAGCTCGGGGGTCAACTTGGCCGCCTCGGCAATGGCCACGCGCGAGTCCACGTTCTCGCGGCGCGAAGCGACCACCAGGACATCGACCATCTCGGGGTTCTTCTCGTTCTTGCCGAGGACCTGGAAATCCAGGTTGACCTCTTCAAGCGTGTAGGGGATGTACTGATCCGCCTCCACGAAGACCTGGCCCTCGAGCTCCGCATCGCCCAGCGCGGCTGACATCTGGATGGTCTTGGTGATCACGGCGGAGGACGGCACAGCCATCGCGCAGTGCTTGAGGCGGGTGCCGGAGCGCTTGACCGCCCGGGCGAGGGCATTACCCACGGCCTCGGTGTCCTGACAGACCTTGTCGACCATCACCCCATCGGGCAGCGGTTCGACCGCGAAGGCCTCGACCCGAAAGCCCTTACCCTGTCGCGTCAGCTCCAGCACCTTGACGGCTGCCGAGCTGATATCCACGCCCAGGACCCCTTGTTTGGATTTTCCGAGACTCAGCACACATCCCCCTGTATACCCCGACGAAAGTAACTGGTAGCGTTACAATCACGTATGCTAGCTGGTTCACAATATACACCGCGACTTCAGGGTTGCAAGTCGCTTTGAAAGCGACTTCTCATCTTGGCCTCACTTTTCTTGCTGTCATGAATCCGCTCCTTAAGATTATTACGGCGCTGTTGGCCTTGATGCTGGCAGCCGGAATCGGCCTGTCCATCGCGGCGGCCGCTCTCTATGTTTACTACGCGCCGAGCCTCCCGGAGGCCGACGCCGTGCGCGATGTGCGTCTGCAGACTCCACTGCAGGTCCGCAGTGCGGATGGCCGCCTTATGGGTGAGTTCGCGGAAGAACGGCGCATTCCCGTGCCAATTGACGCGATCCCGCAGCAAGTCCGCGATGCCTTTATCGCGGCGGAAGACGAGCGCTTCTATGACCATCCGGGTGTGGATGTCATGGGTCTTGCCCGCGCCGGACTGAATGTGATCTCCACCGGCGGCGAGCGCAGCCAGGGCGGCAGCACCATCACCATGCAGCTCGCGCGCAATATCTTCCTGACGCGCGAGCGGACCTACGAACGCAAGCTGCGCGAGATCTTCCTGGCCATCCGCCTGGAACAGGAACTCGAGAAGGATGAAATCCTCGAGCTATATTTGAACAAGATCTATCTGGGACAGCGCGCCTACGGGATCGAGGCCGCCTCGCGGGTATATTTCGGCCGCTCGCTGGATGCGCTGGAACTGGACGAGATCGCCACGCTCGCTGCCCTTCCCAAGGCGCCATCGACCACCAACCCGGTAAGCAACCCGCAACGGGCCGAGATCCGCCGCAACTACGTACTGCGGCGGATGCTGGAGACCGGGGTGATCGACGAGGATGCCTATGCCTCCGCCATCGAGCGCCCGGTGCTGTCCGAACGCCACACCACAGCCACCGAGATTGATGCCCACTGGGTCGCCGAAATGGCGCGCCAGATGGTCGTGAACCTGTGGGGTGACGACGCCTACCGTCGCGGCCTGCAGGTGCACACGACGATCGACTCCCGCCAGCAGGAAGCGGCCAACCAGGCGCTGCGCGAAGGATTGCTGGAATATGACGAGCGTCACGGTTTTCGCGGTCCCGAAATGCGGCTTCCCGACAATACCCTGGAGGATGCCGAGGCACGCGAGCGCGCGCTGATGGCCATTGGGGTGCACGGAAGGCTGCTGTTCCCGGCCGTCGTCCTGGGGCAGGGCGACGCCGGGGTACTGCGCGTCGACGGCGGCCGCATTGGCGAACTGGAAGTCCTGCCGGAAGACCGCGAATGGGCCGGATCACCGGCGCTTGAACGCGGCGACGTGATCCGTATACGTCCCTATACCGACGGCCGCTGGCGCCTGGCGCAAAAGCCGGAAGTCACCGGCGCCGTGATCGCCCAGGCCCCTCAGGACGGCGCCATCCTGGCACTGGCTGGCGGGTTCGACTTCTTTGAAAACCGCTACGACCGCACGACCCAGGCGCAACGCCAGCCCGGATCCGCGTTCAAGCCGCTGGTCTATGCCCTGGCCCTGCGCGAGGGGCACCGGCCCGAAGGGACCGTGATCGACGCGCCGATGGTCTTCAACGACCCCGCCCTGGGGGCCGAATGGCGCCCGCAGAACTACTCGCGGCGCTTCCACGGCGAGACCACCCTGCGCGAGGCACTCGCGAATTCCCGCAACCTGGCCTCCATTCGCCTGCTCGACCGCCTGGGCACCGGAAACGTGCACCAGGAACTGACGCGCTTCGGTCTAGACCTCGAAAGGCAGCCGAACAATCTGTCCATGGTCCTGGGTACCGGCTCCCTCACCCCGCTGCAGCTGAACAATGCCTATGGCGTGTTCGCCAGCGGCGGCCGCCTGAACAGCCCCTGGATCATCGCGCGCATCGAGACGGCGGATGGCGAGACCCTGTACGAGGCACCGACCGAACGAGCCTGCCCGGCGCCCTGCACAAACCCGAAGGGCCAGGATCTGCCGCTGGTCGCCAGCAGTGGCCCGTTGCAGTACACCGATCCGGTACCGGTCCTGGATCCCGGTGTCGCCTGGCAGATGAGCGACATGCTGCGCAGCGTCATCACATCCGGCACCGGCCGGCGAGCCATGGAACTGGGCCGGTCCGACCTGGCCGGCAAGACCGGCACCACCAATGACTACCGCGATGCCTGGTTCGCCGGGTTCAACGCGGAGCTGGTCGCAACCGCCTGGATCGGCTTCGACGACAACCGCGAGCTGGGCCGACGCGAAAGTGGCGGTCGCGCGGCCCTGCCAATCTGGACCCGCTTCATGGGCAGCGTACTGGCCGACCAGCCGGAACGGCCGGTGGAGCGCCCCAACGACCTGGTGCGAGTCGCCATCCTGCCGAACGGCCAGCGCGCCCCCAGCGACGACGCCCCGGGCGCGCGCAACCAGTGGCTGCTACCCCACCAGGTCCCGGAACGCGGACACGTCATTCCGGGGAACGGCGAGAACGGCAGCAGCGGAAACCATCAACCCGAACTGGTCTTTTAAATGGCCAGCCCCTCGCGCGCGCGCCAGGAGCTGGCCCAGGAAGCCGCTCGCATCATGCTCGACGACGGCATCCGGGACTTCGGCCTGGCCAAGCGGAAAGCCGCGGAACACCTGGGCGTGGACGCCCGCCACGACATGCCCGGCAACCTGGAGATCCAGGACGCCGCCATCGAACGCAGCCGGCTGTTTGCCAGCCCCGCCAGCCGCGCCGCCTACCGCGGCCGCCTGGAAGCGGCGCTGGTCGTGATGGAACGCCTGGAGCACCTGGAACCGCGGCTGGTCGGCCCACTGCTGCAAGGGCTAGTGGAATCGCAACCGCTGATCAATCTGCATGCCTTCGCCGAGACAGTGGAAGAGGTCATCCTGGAGATGGGGGATCGGGGGATTCACTGCGAGACCGGCGAGCGCCGTTACCGCAGCCGGCAGGGGCGCGAACAGCGCATCCCCTTCCTCGCCTTCCGCGGACCGGACGACACCGATGTTGAGCTCACGGTCTTCCCGCTGGACGGCCTGCGCCAGGCGCCACCGTCGCCGGTGGACGGGCGCCCGATGCAACGCGCAGCCCGCGCGGACGTGGAGAGGATGCTGGCGGAGGCCGGCGCCGAAGAGGCGGCGGCCACGGCGGAATAATAACCGGGCCGTACGCTCGCGCCGGGCGCGACTAGCGCCGGTAGTTGGTGACGGTGTCCACCATCGCGGCGACCCGCTCCGGATCGATCCCCGGATGAATGCCGTGGCCAAGATTGAAGACATGACCCGTGTCGCGGTCGAAACCATCCAGCACCCGCTGGGTCTCTTCGCGGACTACCGCCTCGGGTGCGTAGAGCACCGACGGATCGAGGTTGCCCTGCAGCGCAACGCGATCGCCGACCCGGCGGCTGGCCTCGGCGATCTCGATGGTCCAGTCCAGCCCCAGGGCATCCGCCCCGGTATCCGCCATCATTTCCAGCCAGGCCCCGCCACCCTTGGTGAACAGCGTCACCGGGACGCGGCGGCCATCGTTTTCACGGATCAGCCCGTCGACGATGCGCTGCATGTAGGCCAGCGAGAACTCGCGATAGGCCCGCGGAGTAAGCGAACCACCCCAGGTGTCGAAGATCATCACCGACTGGGCGCCGGCGCGGATCTGCGCGTTCAGATAATCGGTCACCGCGGTGGCGACCTTTTGCAGCAGGGCGTGCATCGCCTGCGGCTCGCCGTACATCAGACGCTTGGTCTCGGCGAAGTCGCGCGAGCCCTGGCCCTCAACCATGTAAGTCGCCAGGGTCCATGGGCTGCCGGCAAAACCAATCAGCGGGACCTGGCCGTCCAGCTCGCGGCGGATCAGGCGCACCGCGTCCATCACGTAGCGTAGCTCCTGCTCCGGGTCCGGCACCGGCAGGTTCTCGATCGCCTCCAGCGTACGCACCGGCTCGCGGAAACGTGGGCCCTCGCCCGTCTCGAAATACAGACCCAGCCCCATCGCGTCGGGGATGGTGAGGATGTCGGAGAACAGGATCGCCGCATCGAGAGGAAACCGGCGCAGTGGCTGCATGGTGACTTCGCAGGCCAGCTCCGGGTTCTGGCACAGGCTCATGAAGCTGCCGGCCTGGGCGCGGGTCTCGCGATACTCCGGCAGGTAGCGCCCGGCCTGGCGCATGATCCAGATCGGCGGACGCTCCACCGGTTCGCGCAGCTGGGCTCGCAGCAGGAGGTCGTTCTTCAGGTTCTGGGACATCGAAAGGCTCAAACGCCGAGGTATTCAAGGATGCCTTCGGCGGCCTCGCGGCCCTCGAAGACGGCGGTGACCACCAGGTCGGAGCCGCGCACCATGTCGCCACCCGCAAAGACCTTCGGATTGCCGGTCTGGAAAGCATGCTCGCCCGCGGTCTGCACACGGCCACCCTCGTCGATGCCGATCTTGTAGTCGGCAAACCAGTCGGAGGGAGACGGACGGAAGCCAAAGGCGATCAGCACCCGGTCGGCCGGGATTACGTGTTCGGAGCCGGGGACCGGCTCGGGACGGCGGCGGCCACGTTCGTCCGGGGCGCCCATCTGGGTACGCACGACCTTCACGCCCTCGACCTTGCCGTCGCCGACGATCTCCACCGGCTGCACGTTGAACTCGAAATGCACGCCCTCTTCGCGCGCATGCACCACTTCCTTGCGCGAACCGGGCATGTTGTCTTCGTCGCGGCGATAGGCGCAGGTCACCGATGCCGCACCCTGGCGGATCGAGGTGCGGTTGCAGTCCATCGCGGTGTCGCCGCCACCCAGCACGACCACCCGCTGGTCGGCCATGTCGATGAACTCGTGGCCTTCTTCCTGCGGCCAGTTCATCACCTGGCGGATATTGGAGATCAAAAACGGCAGGGCGGGATGAACGCCCGGCAGGTCCTCGCCGGGGAAGCCGCCCTGCATCGCGGTGTAGGTGCCCATGCCGAGGAACACGGCGTCGTATTCCTCCAGCAGCGCATCCATCGCGATGTCGCGGCCGATCTCGATATTCAGACGGAATTCGACGCCCATGCCCTCGAGGATCTCGCGGCGAGTGCGGATCACGTGCTTTTCCAACTTGAACGGCGGGATGCCGAAGGTCAGCAGACCGCCAATCTCCGGATAGCGGTCATACACCACCGCCTGCACGCCATTGCGCGCCAGGATGTCCGCGCAGCCCAATCCCGCGGGCCCGGCGCCGATCACCGCGACACGCTTGCCGGTCGGGGTGACATCCGACAGATCCGGGCGCCAGCCGGCCTTCAGGGCCTCGTCGGTGATGTACTTCTCGACCGAGCCGATGGTGACCGCGCCGAAGCCGTCGTTCAGGGTGCAGGCCCCCTCGCACAGACGATCCTGCGGGCATACGCGGCCACAGACTTCGGGCAACGAGTTGGTCTTGTGCGAGAGCTCGGCGGCCGCGAACAGATTGCCTTCCTCCACCAGCTTCAACCAATTGGGGATGAAGTTGTGGACCGGGCACTTCCATTCGCAATAGGGATTGCCACAGGCCAGGCAACGGCCGGCCTGCTGACCGGCGGTCGCCGGATCGAACTGGCCAATGATCTCGCCGAATTCGTGGATCCGGATCTCGGCGGGGGTCTTCTGGGGGTCCTGGCGCGGGAGGTCCAGGAACTGCATCGGATTGGAAGCCATGGAACACTCGCTCCGACGAAATCGGGATAGGGGCCGCGATGGGCCCGGGGAGTTCGGCCGGGATCCGGCCCGTAGTCAGCCCTGCAGGGCGGCGCGGACCTTCTGGCTCACCTGGCCCATGTCCGCACGCCCGAAGACCCGGGGTTTCAGCACCCCCATGACGCGGCCCATGTCACCCGGGGCACTGGCTCCGGTCTCGGCAATCGCCTCGCTCACCAACTGGTCCAGCGCGGACGCGTCCAGCGGCTCGGGCATGTATTCCTCGATAATGACGACCTCGGCGGCCTCGCGCTCGGCGAGGTCCTCGCGACCGCCCTTCTGATACTGATCGATGGAATCACGCCGCTGCTTGAGCATGCGATTGAGGATCGCCAGCACGGTGTCGTCGTCGGCCTCGCGCCGCTCGTCCACCTCGAACTGCGATACCTCGGCCTGAATCATGCGCAATGCAGCCAGGCGGTCCTTGGCCCGGGCCCGCATGGCCTGCTTGACGTCATCCTGCAACCGGGCCTTGAGCGACATCTTTGGGTCCTCGGGTCCGGGCAGCCACCCGGACGGGGTTCAGTACAAACGCACCCGACGAGTCATGTCGCGGGAATTCTTCTTCAGCTGACGCTTCACCGCGGCAGCGGCCTTGCGCTTGCGCTCGGTGGTCGGCTTCTCGTAGTACTCACGGCGGCGGACTTCCGCGACCACGCCGGCTTTCTCGCAGGTGCGCTTGAAACGGCGCAGGGCGACCTCGAAGGGCTCGTTCTCACGAATTCGTACGTGCGGCATACAATCTCCGAAACGGATGCAGGATCATCTCGATCAAAAATAACAAAACCGGCCGCCAAACACTCCGGGCGACCATGCAGAACTCCCTATGGTAATCCAACCGGCGCAAATTGCAAAAGTCCGTGAAGCGATCCGCACCATGCGGAATGCCCGGCTTACGCCGCCGTCGGCCCGCACGCTATGATGACGGGCATGGAAAGTCTCAACGTAGAACTGGGCGAACGGGGCTACCCGATCCACATCGGGCCGGGCATGCTGGGCGAACCGGAGCGGCTCCGGCCGGCGCTGCACGGCCGGCGCGTCGCCGTGGTGACCAACACCACGGTCGGGCCGCTGTATGGCGACGCCCTGCGCCGGAACCTCGCCGCCTGCGACATCAGCAGCGACCCGCTATGGATCGAACTGCCCGACGGCGAGCAGCACAAGACCCTCGCGACGGTAGAGACCATCCTGTCCCGGCTGCTGGAGGCGCGCCTGGATCGCGGCAGCCGCATCGTCGCCCTGGGCGGGGGGGTGGTCGGGGATATCGCCGGGTTTGCCGCCGCGATCTACCAGCGCGGTATCGACTTCGTTCAGGTCCCAACCACCCTGCTCGCCCAAGTCGACTCCTCGGTTGGCGGCAAGACCGGTGTCAATCACCCGCTGGGCAAGAACATGATCGGCGCCTTTCATCAACCCCGCGCCGTCGTCATCGACACCGACACGCTGAAGACCCTGCCCCAGCGCGAGCTCCAGGCGGGCCTGGCCGAGGTGATCAAGTACGGCCTGATCCGCGACGCCGAATTCTTCGCCTGGCTGGAGGAACACATCGACGCCCTGCGCGCACTGGAACCCGAACCGCTGGCCTACGCCATCCGTCGCTCCTGCGCCTGCAAGGCCGAGATCGTCGCCGCCGACGAGCGCGAGGGCGGCATTCGCGCCCTGCTCAACCTGGGCCACACCTTCGGCCACGCGATCGAGGCCGGCATGGGCTACGGCGCCTGGCTGCACGGCGAGGCCGTGGGCACCGGCATGGCCATGGCCGCACGCATGTCCGAACGCATGGGCTGGCTGGATACTGCTGGTCGTGAACGCGCCGAGGCCCTGATCCAGCGCGCCGGCCTGGCCCTGGAACCGCCGGGGGCGGTGACCCCGGACCGCTTCCGCGAGCTGATGGCGATCGACAAGAAGGTCGCCAGCGGCCGCCTGCGCCTGGTACTGCTGCGCGGCATTGGCGAAGCCGTCCTCACCGACGCGTTCAATCAGGACGCCCTGGACGACACCCTGCACGAGCATGCCCGTGTCGCCTGAAACCATGGCCACCCGCAGCGCTGCCGCACCGGGCCTGGCGCCCTACGCCTGCGATCCCGCACGTTCGCGCGGCCGCGCCCAGGCCGAGGCCGCGCCGCGTCACCGCAGCGATTTCCAGCGCGACCGCGATCGCATCGTGCATTCCAGCGCCTTTCGCCGGCTGGAGTACAAGACCCAGGTCTTCATCAGCCACGAGGGCGACCTGTTCCGCAACCGCCTGACGCACTCGCTGGAGGTCGCGCAGATCGGGCGCTCCATCGCGCGCGCCCTGCAACTGAACGAGGACCTGACCGAGGCCGTCGCGCTGGCGCACGATCTCGGCCACACCCCCTTCGGGCATGCCGGACAGCACGCGCTGAATGCCTGCATGCGCGAGCACGGCGGCTTCGAGCACAATCTGCAGTCGCTGCGCATCGTCGACCTGCTGGAGCGCCACTACGCCGACTTCGACGGCCTCAACCTCACCTACGAGACCCGCGAGGGCATCCTCAAGCACTGCGCACCCGAGAAGGCGCGCCAGCTGGGCGAGATCGGGGTGCGCTTCCTGCAGAAGGAACAGCCGAGCCTCGAGGCCCAGCTCGCGAACGTCGCCGACGAAATCGCCTACAACAATCACGACGTCGATGACGGCCTGCGCTCCGGGCTGCTCACCATGGACCGCCTCGCCGAGGTCACCCTGTTCCGCGACTGCCGCGAGACGGTCCAGGCCCGGTACCCGAACCTGGACCCGCGTCGCATCCAGCACGAGACCGTCCGGCGCATGATCGACGCCCTGGTCGGCGACCTGATCGAGACCAGCCAGGCCGCGATCGACCACCAGCGCCCGCAAACCCCCGACGACGTGCGCCGCGCCGGCGAGGCACTGATCCGCTTCAGCCCGCAGATGGCGGAACAGGCGCGCGAGCTCAAGGGCTTCCTGCGCGAGAACCTCTACCATCACCACCAGGTCCACGGGGTAATGCACAAGGCCCGCCAGCTGATCCACGATCTGTTTGCCGCGTTCGAGTCGGAGCCACGCCTGATGCCCGAGCACTACCAGCGGCATGCCGACGAGATGGCCACCCACGACGCGCACGGGCCGCAACGCGCCATCGCCGACTACATTGCCGGCATGACCGACCGCCACGCCATCCGTGAACACCACCGCCTGTTCGACCTGGGCACGCTGACCTGAAAAGGAATTCGATGGCGCTTTCCGAACAATGCCTGGAACACCTCGGCCTGCACGCGCCGCCGTTTGACGACGCGCCCGACGAGACCTTCATCTACAGCGACCCGCTGCTGGATGGCCTGCTCGAGTCCGCGCGGGCTGCCCTGAACGGCCCCGGCGCAGTCGTGCTGATGACCGGCGAGAACGGTTCCGGCCGCAGCCTCCAGCTGATGCGACTGCTGGCGATGCTGCCCGACCCGTTCGAGCTGATCGCCTTCCGTGCGCGCATCAACACCCAGTTCGAGTCGGTGGACAACACCATCCGCAATTACCTGCGCTCGCAGAACGCGGACGATCCCGACCGCCCACTGACCGAACTCCTCGGCGACCGCGTCGCCGAAGGCGTCGACCCGGTTATCGCGATGGATGACGCGCACCTGGTCGGCACCGACATCGTCAACAACCTGATGCGCATGCGCAGCGAGATCCTTGCCAGGCAGGGCCGCGCCCCGCGCATCATCCTGGTCGGTTCCAGTGGGCTACTGCGCCGCCGCCTATACCTGCCCGACCCCTCCGACGAGGACCAGGTCACTCGCGTCAGCCTGCGCGCGTTCAACCTGGAGCAGACCGCGGCCTACCTGCGCCACCGCCTGCAGGCCGCCGGCCTGGCCGACCCCGATCGCCTGCTGGATGCAGACGCCATCCATCACCTGCAGACCACCAGTCAGGGCCTGCCCGGCAACCTCAACCGCGAAGCCAACAGCTTCCTCGAACGCCAGTGCCGCAGCGAGCGCCGGACCGGTGCCACAGCCACAGCCGCCGGCAGCACTGCCCCGGGGGTGGCCGCGGGCGAGGCGGCCGAGACAGACACCGACATCGAACCGCAAGACGGGGAGCCCGCGATCACCCCCTCCACCCGCGAGGCCGAGCCGGTGAGCGAGATGCCCTCGGAGACGACGATCCGCGCCAGCCGCGACCCGGACGACGACCGCTTCACCCCGGCGGCCGAGGCTCTTGCCGCGTCCACTCCGCGCCCCGACCCGCCCCGCGAGACAGCCCCCGAGGCGCCGCCGGGCGAGCCGGGCGGCATCGACGCCGATCACCGCATCCCGGAGCCGCCGGCGGCGGAGAACGTCGCCTTCTGGAACCAGCGCTGGTTCGTCCCGGCGGTAGCCATCACCGTGGCCTTGGGCATCGCCGCCCCGGTCGCCTGGCAACTGCTGGAGACGGAATCCGCGCCGACCGATAGCGAGATCATCGAACTACCCCTGCCCGAGCCGCGCATCACCGAGGCCGAGCCGGAACCCGCGCCCGAGGGGCCGGCAGCCACCACCGACGACGAGGTCGTCGTGGCCGACCCACTGGACCTGCCCCCTCCGGCCGAAGCCGAACCGACCGAGCGGGAGACCGCCCCCCAGGACCCGGCCGCGGACGAGCCCGAACCCGAGACGGCGGCGGAACCCGCGGAGCAGGCGCCCGCATCCGAACCGCCGGCCGAGCCAGAAAGCACTCCGGAGCCGGAGCCTGAACCGGCACCCGAACCCACGCCCGAGCCCACGCCCGAACCGGAACTCGCCACCGAAGAACCGGCCGCAGAGGATGCCGACGCCGAGCGCCTGCGCAACGACCGCGCCTGGCTGAACGACCAGGACGGAGGCGCCACGACCATCCAGCTGCTGGCCGCGCCGAACATGGGGGCCGCACGGGCCTATGCCGATCAGCACGACCTGGGCGGGATCCGCTATATCCCAACGCGCGTCAACAACCGCGAATTCGTGGTCATCCTGGCCGGGGTCTTCCCCGACCGGGCCGCCGCCCAGCGCGCCGCGGAGGACCTGCCCGCCGCCGTGCGCCGCGACGAACCCTGGATCCGCTCCATCGGCTCGGTCCAGAACGCCGTGCGCGACTGATCCCCGCGCTGCTTGGTCACCACGACTTAACCTGCGTCGATGTCGTGTCTTCTTGACCGGCCCCGGTTTGCCGGGAGAATGACGGTTCGGCTATATTCCTGCGCCTTTTTCCGTGTTCTTTTTCCAGGGACGGCCCTGACCAACGTACCGCGCCCGCGTACGGCCCCGCGCGCTGCGACCGGAGTTGACCAATGCGACAGAACCAACTGAACGGCACCCTCTACCGCCCCGAATTCGAGCGCGACAACTGCGGCTTCGGCCTCATTGCGCACATGGACGGCGTAGCCAGCCACTGGGTGGTCGACACCGCGATCAAGGCCCTGGAACGCATGACCCACCGCGGCGCGATCGCCGCCGACGGCAAGACCGGCGACGGCTGCGGGCTCCTGATGAAGACCCCCGAGGCCTTCCTGCGCACCCTCGCCTCCGAGTCGAAGATTGAACTGGCCGAGCGCTTCGCCGCCGGCATCGTGTTCATCAACCCGGCCAAGATCGCCGAAACCCGCGCCGCCGTGGAGAGCGCCATCGAGCGCGGCCCGCTCCGGCTTGCCGGCTGGCGCGAAGTGCCGGTCAATCCGGAAGAGGCCTGCGGCGCCGAGGCGATGAAGAGCCAGCCGCACATCCTGCAGGTGTTCATCAATGCCCCGGCGGAGATGGACGCGGCCGACTTCGAGCGCGCGCTGTTCGTGGTGCGCCGCCGCGCCGAGATCGCGATGGGCGACGACCCGGTGTTCTACGTGCCCAGCCTGTCGGCGCACGTACTCTCCTACAAGGGTCTGGTGATGCCGGCCAACCTGCCGGTGTTCTACCCGGACCTGAAGCGCCCGGAACTGGAGACGGCAATCTGCGTGTTCCACCAACGCTTCTCCACCAACACCTTCCCGCAGTGGGGCCTGGCGCAGCCGTTCCGCTTCCTCGCCCACAACGGCGAGATCAACACGGTGCAGGGCAACCGCAACTGGGCGGTCGCGCGCCAGCACAAGTTCGCCACCGAGAAGTTGCCGGAGCTGGCCGAGCTGGAACCGCTGGTGAACCTGGAGGGCTCCGACTCGCAGAGTCTGGACAACATGCTGGAAGTCCTGCTGGCCGGCGGCATGGACCTGTTCCGCGCGATGCGCCTGCTGGTCCCACCGGCGTGGCAGAACGTCGCGCACATGGACTCCGACCTGCGCGCGTTCTACGAATACAACTCCATGCACATGGAACCTTGGGACGGCCCGGCCGGCATCGTGCTGACCGACGGCCGCTACGCCGCCTGCACCCTGGACCGCAACGGCCTGCGCCCGGCGCGCTACGTGATCACCAAGGATCGCCACATCACCCTGGCCTCGGAGATTGGCGTGTATGACTACGCCCCCGAGGACGTAGTCGCCAAGGGGCGCCTGAAGCCCGGCCAGATGCTCGCCGTGGACACCGAGTCCGGCGAGCTGCTGCAGCCCGAGGACGTCGACCGCATCAACCGCACCCGCCAGCCCTACCGCCAGTGGCTGCGCGCGCACGTGAAGCACCTGAAGAGCCAGCTGGACGACAACCAGCTGTTCTCCGGCGAGCCGATGCCGCCCGAGCGCCTGGAGACCTACGAGAAGCTGTTCGACGTGACCTTCGAGGAACGCGACCAGATCCTGCGCGTGCTGGCCGAGGCCGGGCAGGAGGCCGTGGGCTCCATGGGCGACGACACCCCGTTCGCGGTGCTCTCCAGCCACACCCGTTCGCTGTTCGACTACTTCCGCCAGCAGTTCGCCCAGGTGACCAACCCGGCGATCGACCCGCTGCGCGAAAGCATCGTGATGTCACTGGAGACCTGCTTCGGCCGCGAACAGAACCTGTTCGAAGAGACCCCGGACCACGCCCACCGCCTGGTGTCCGACTCCCCGGTGCTGTCCGAGGCCAAGTTCCGCGAGCTGTGCAACCAGACCGAGGACGCCTTCCGTGTCGAGCGCATGGATCTCAACTACGACGTCCATTCCGGCTCGCTGGAGGACGCCGTGAAGGCCCTGACCGAGCACGCGGTCGAGGCCGTGCGCGACGGTGCCGTGGTGCTGGTCCTGTCGGATCGCGGCATCGACCCGGAACGCCGCCCGATCCCGGCCGCGCTGGCCGTGGGCGCGGTTCACCATGCCCTGATCGGCGCCAAGCTGCGCACCGACGCCAACATCGTCGCCGAAACCGCCACCGTGCGTGATCCGCACCACTTCGCGGTGCTGCTGGGCTACGGCGCCACCGCGATCTATCCGTACCTGGCCTACTCCGCGCTGCATGGCATGTGCCAGTCCGGCGAGATCCCGAACGCGGACCCGCTGACCCTGGCGCAGAACTACCGCCGCGGCATCAACAAGGGCCTGTTCAAGATCCTGTCCAAGATGGGCATCTCCACCATTGCCAGCTACCGCGGCGCGCAGCTGTTCGAGATCGTCGGCCTGTCCGACGAAATCGTGGAGACCTGCTTCAAGGGCACCACCAGCCGCATCCAGGGCACCCGCTTCGCCGACATTCAGGCGGATCTGGAGACGCTGTCGAAGCGTGCCTGGAACCCGCGCAAGAGCGCCGGCCAGGGCGGTCTGCTGAAATACGTCCACGGGGGCGAGTACCACGCCTACAACCCGGACGTGATCCAGACCCTGCACCGCGCGGTGCAGTCCGGCGACTACGGGATCTACAAGGAATACGCGGACCTGGTGAACGAACGCCCGGTGACTGTGCTGCGCGACCTGCTCAAGGTGCGCGACGACATCGAGCCGATCGAGCTTGACGCGGTCGAGCCCGAGGCCGACATCCTGCCGCGTTTCGACTCCGCCGGCATGAGCCTGGGCGCGCTGTCGCCGGAGGCCCACGAGGCCCTGGCCACCGCAATGAACCGCCTCGGTGGACGCTCCAACTCCGGCGAAGGCGGCGAGGCCGTCTCCCGCTACGGTACCGAGCGCATGTCCAAGATCAAGCAGGTGGCCTCCGGCCGCTTCGGCGTGACCCCGCACTATCTGGTCAACGCCGAGGTCCTGCAGATCAAGGTCGCCCAGGGCGCCAAGCCCGGCGAGGGTGGCCAGCTGCCGGGGCACAAGGTCAACAAGATGATCGCGGAGCTGCGCTTCTCGAATGCCGGCGTGGCCCTGATCTCGCCGCCGCCGCACCACGACATCTACTCCATCGAGGACCTGGCGCAGCTGATCTTCGACCTCAAGCAGGTCAACCCGGATGCGCTGGTCTCGGTGAAGTTGGTCTCCGAGGCCGGGGTCGGCACCATCGCCGCCGGCGTGGCCAAGGCCTATGCCGACTTGATCACCATCTCTGGCTATGACGGCGGCACTGGCGCCAGCCCGCTGACCTCGGTGAAGTACGCCGGCACCCCGTGGGAGCTGGGCCTGTCCGAGACCCACGCGACCCTGCGCGGCAACGACCTGCGCGACAAGGTACGCCTGCAGACCGACGGTGGCCTGAAGACCGGCCTGGACGTCATCAAGGCGGCCATCCTGGGCGCCGAGAGCTTCGGCTTCGGCACCGGCCCGATGGTCGCGCTGGGCTGCAAGTACCTGCGCATCTGCCACCTGAACAACTGTGCAACGGGTGTGGCCACGCAGGACAAGGTGCTGCGCATGAACCACTTCATCGGGCTGCCCGAGATGGTCATGCACTACTTCCAGTTCGTCGCCCGCGAGACCCGCGAATGGATGGCGAAGCTGGGCGTGCGCAGCCTGACCGACCTGATCGGCCGCACCGACCTGCTGGAGATCCTGCCGGGCGAGACGCCCAAGCAGCAGCACCTGGACCTGAACGGCCTGCTGGCCAGCGGCGACCTGGCCGACAAGCCGCGTTTCTGCAAGGCGCCGAAGAACGAACCGTTCGACAAGGGCGAGCTCGCCGAGAAGATGGTCGCGGAGATGCTCGAGGCCATCGAGAGCAAGGCGGGTGGCGAATACCACTTCGACGTGGCCAACACCGACCGCTCGATCGGCGCGCGGCTGTCCGGAGAGATTGCCAAGCGCCACGGCAATCAGGGCATGGCGGACGCCGCGATCACCGTGCGCATGAAGGGCACGGCCGGGCAGAGCTTCGGCGTGTGGAATGCCGGCGGTCTGCACCTGTACCTGGAGGGTGACGCCAATGACTACGTCGGCAAGGGCATGACCGGCGGCAAGCTGGTGATCCGGCCGCCGGAGGGCTCCGGCTTCGCCAGCCAGGACACCACCATCATGGGCAACACCTGCCTGTATGGGGCGACCGGCGGCAAGCTGTTCGCGGCCGGCCAGTGTGGCGAGCGCTTCGGCGTGCGCAACTCCGGCGCGATCGCCGTGGTGGAAGGCATCGGCGACCACGGTTGCGAGTACATGACCGGCGGCGTAATGGTGGTGCTGGGCAATACCGGCATCAACTTCGGCGCGGGCATGACCGGCGGCTTCGCGTTCGTGCTGGACCGGGAGAACGACTTCCCGGACCGCATCAACAACGAGCTGATCGACCTGCACCGCCTCGACACCGAAGAGATGGAGGCGCACCGGAACTACCTGGAGGAACTCGTCACGGAATTCGTGCACGAGACCGACAGCGCCTGGGGCCGCGAGATCCTGGAGCGCTTCGACGACTACCAGGGCTCGTTCTGGCTGGTGAAGCCCAAGGCCTCGGAACTTCGGGGCCTGCTGGCCAACTTGCGCCAGGCCGCCTGACCCGCCACCCGGCGGTACCGCGATTCGGGCCCCTCACGGGGCCCGTTTTGTTTGCGCGCGTAAATGTCCGGCATTGCAGGACCCAACAGGGACCGTGGCAAAGAAGCAGTGGGTAATATCCAGTCCCGCGTCCCGCACCGGAATCGGGGGCCACAGATAACGATTGCTTCGTCGCCTCCGGCTCCTCGCAATGACGCGAGAGCGAAACACCGTCATCGCGAGGAGCGAAGCGACGTGGCGATCTCCACGGGCAACCCCGGCGTTCGCCTTGGAAACCGCCGGGTCTTGCCCCGTCGGCCAAGGCGTGCCGCAATGACGTGTTGCGGCCCGACGCTGGGCTATCATGCGAACCCAACCACCGGCACGACTCCGAGGAACACGCAGCGACCCCATGGCAGGCCTCATCCCCCAGGCGTTCATCGACGATCTGCTCGAACGCAGTGACATCGTCGAGATCATTCAGCGCCGCGTCAGCCTGAAGAAGGCCGGGCGCGAGTTCGCGGCCTGCTGCCCGTTCCACGGCGAGAAGACGCCATCGTTCTACGTCTCCCCGCAAAAGCAGTTCTATCACTGCTTCGGCTGCGGGGCGCACGGCACGGCCATCAGCTTCCTGATGGAGTACGAGAACCTGAGCTTTCCCGAGGCGATCGAGCAGCTGGCCGAACAGGCCGGGCTCGAGGTTCCGCGCGAGGCCGGGGATGACGACCGCCGCGAGGCCCATGCCCCGCTGTATGACGCGCTGGACGCGGCCGCCGAATGGTACGTGCAGCAACTGCGCCAGACCCCCAAGGCGGTCGAGTACCTGAAAAACCGTGGCATCGACGGCGCCACCGCGCGCAACTACCAGATCGGGTGGGCCCCGCCCGCGGGGCTGATCGAGGCGCTCAAACCCCGCTTCACTCCGCAGCAACTGGTCGATGCCGGCCTGGCCGCGCGGCGCGACGACGGCGGCATCCGCGAGCGCTTCCGCGCGCGCATCATGTTCCCGATCCGCGACCGGCGCGGGCGCATCACCGGCTTCGGCGGGCGCCTGATCGAGGACGGCGAACCGAAATACCTGAACAGTCCGGAGAGCGAGGTTTTCCACAAGGGCCAGGTCATCTACGGCCTGTTCGAGGCGCGCAAGGCCGGCACCCGGCTGGACGACATCGTGGTGGTCGAGGGCTACATGGACGTGGTCGGCCTGGCCCGCGCGGGGTTCCACCGCGCGGTGGCCTGTATGGGTACCGCGCTCACCCGTGCCCACCTGGACAGCCTGTTCCGCCAGGTCTCGCGTATCACCCTGTGCTTCGATGGCGATGCCGCCGGCCGCCGCGCCGCCTGGCGCTCGCTGGGCGAGGCGCTGCCCGCGATCCAGGGACTGCGCGAGGTGCGCGTGTTGTTCCTGCCGGACGGCGACGACCCGGACAGCCTGGTCCTGCGCGACGGACTGGCCGGCTGGGAGGAGCGCCTCGCCGGCGCCCTGCCCTTGTCCGAGACCCTGATGCGCCTGCAACGCGAGGAGCACCCCACAGACACCGCCGAAGGCCGCACCCGCTTCGCCCACGCGGCGATGAAGCTGGTCGCCACCGCCCGCGATCCGCTGTTTCGTGACCAGCTGGTCGAACGCATCGGACAGGAGACGGGGCTCAGCCAGGAGCGACTGGAACAGGTCCTGTCCGAACAGCCACCCCAGCCTGCCCGCAACCCTGAACCGGGCCCGGGTCACGAGCTCCCCGCCACCCCCGGCGGCCGTGCGCCCGCGCGCGGCGAGAGCGCCCCGGCCTTGTGGGGTGCCCTGCTCGCCCGCGTCCTGCAACACCCCGAACTGGACTGGTCACAGCCCGAGTTCCGCCAGGTCGTCGAGCTGCCTGGAGCGGCCGCCGAGACCCTGCGTAATGTCCTCGCGGCCCTGGACGAGAGCCCTGGACGCCACACGGCCGGCCTGCTGGAGCGCTTTCGCGACCAGCGCCACTTTCAGCGACTCATGGCCCTGGCCCACCAGGAGCTCAACGACGGCGAGCCAGCGGTCACCCGCCAGACGGCGCTGGACTGCGCCCGCCAGCTCCTGCGTCAGCACTATCGATTGCGAATTCGTGAACTGACTCGCCCCGGTTCCGAACTCGGAACGGAACAACGCGCCGAGCTCGCCCGTCTTACCCAGCAGTTGCAGCGGTTCGACCTGCCCAAATAGCGCGCCGGGGCTTGAAGCGCCCGGATTCGCCCTCAACATAGCGGTCAAGGATGTCGCCCTAGAGCCGGGTCGCGACCCAGCCTTGACCCGAGAATCCATCAGGCCACCGGCAATATAAGAATCTTCTGCTACAATGTAGGATTGATTTTTCTGCGTCCCACTTTCCTTGAGCCGTCTTGCCACGGCTCAAACAAGCACCTCGGAGTACGACCGCAATGAATCGTGAAGAGCAGCAATCCCAGCTCAAGGAACTGATTGCCAAGGGCAAGGAGCAGGGATACCTCACGTATACCGAGGTAAACGATCACCTGCCCGACTCGATCATCGACTCCGACCAGGTCGAGGACATCATTGCGATGATCAACGACATGGGCATCGCGGTGCATGAGCAGGCCCCGGACGCCGACAGCCTTCTGTTGTCCGACGGTTCGGTCTCTGCCGACGACGACGCCGAGGACGCCGTGGCGGCGCTCGCCTCCGCCGACAGCGACTTCGGCCGCACCACCGACCCCGTGCGCATGTACATGCGCGAGATGGGCACGGTCGAACTGTTGACCCGCGAAGGCGAGATCCGCATCGCCAAGCGCATCGAAGAGGGCCTGATGCAGGTCCTGTTCGCGCTCGCCCACCATCCGGGCGCGATCGAACGGCTGATCCGTGAATATGACCGGATCGTCGAGAACAATGGCCGCCTGACCGACCTGGTGGTCTCCTTCATCGACCCGAATGATCACGCCAACGGTGAGGCCGTGGCCCGTGGCCTGGTGACGCCGGAACAGGCGCAGAAGGCACAGGACGAACAGAAGGCGGCCGCGGCGGCCGCCGCCGAGCAGCAGGCCAGCGCCGAACTGGATGCCATCGTCGACGAGGTGGAAGACGCCGAGGAAGACGAAGAAGCCGCCGAGCCGGTGGACACCGGCCCGGATCCGGAAGAGGCGCGCGAGCGCTTCGAAAAGCTGCGCAAGCTGCACGCCAAGGCGCACAAGGCCTTCGAGAAGGGCAACCGCGAGGCCTACGCTGTAGCGCGCGAGGCCACCGCCAAGTACTTCATGGAGTTCAAGCTGATCCCGCGCATGGTCGACCAGCTGACCACCCAGCTGCACGGCAGCATCGACCACGTCCGCCGCCACGAGCGCCGCATCATGGCGCTGGCCGTCGAGCAGGCCCAGATGCCGCGCAAGGCCTTCATCGACAGCTTCCCCAAGAACGAGACCAATCTCGACTGGATCAAGGAAGCCTGCAAAGCCAAGGGCAAGTACACCAACGCCCTGGCCCAGCACGAAGAAGAGATCGTGCGCCTGCAGAAGAAGCTGGCCGAGATCGAGCGCGAGGCCAGCCTGAACATCGCCGAGATCAAGGAGATCAATCGCCGCATGTCGATCGGCGAGGCCAAGGCCCGGCGCGCGAAGAAGGAGATGGTCGAGGCCAACCTGCGCCTGGTGATCTCCATCGCCAAGAAGTACACCAACCGCGGCCTGCAGTTCCTCGACCTGATTCAGGAAGGCAACATCGGCCTGATGAAGGCCGTGGACAAGTTCGAATACCGCCGCGGCTACAAGTTCTCGACCTACGCCACCTGGTGGATTCGCCAGGCGATCACCCGCTCCATCGCGGACCAGGCGCGCACCATCCGCATCCCGGTGCACATGATCGAGACGATCAACAAGCTCAACCGCGTCTCCCGCCAGATGCTGCAGGAGATGGGCCGCGAGGCCACCCCGGAAGAGCTGGCCGAGCGCATGGAGATGCCCGAGGACAAGATCCGCAAGGTGCTGAAGATTTCCAAGGAGCCGATCTCCATGGAGACCCCGATCGGCGACGACGAAGACTCGCATCTGGGCGACTTCATCGAGGACGAGAAGGTCGCCTCGCCGTCCGACTCCGCCGCACAGGAAAGCCTCACCGAGGCCACCCGCGAGATCCTGTCCACGCTGACCCCGCGCGAGGCCAAGGTCCTGCGCATGCGCTTCGGTATCGACATGAACACCGACCACACCCTCGAGGAGGTCGGCAAGCAGTTCGACGTCACCCGCGAGCGCATCCGCCAGATCGAGGCCAAGGCCCTGCGCAAGCTGCGCCACCCGACCCGCGCCGAACTGCTGCGCACCTACACCGACGCCGAGTAACCGGCGTCCCGGCCCGGCGGCCGGAACCCGACCTAGCGATGCGGCGCCATCTTCCCCTTGCGGGTAGAATGGCGCCGCAGTCGTTTGTACGCCCCCCCCGAATACGGGCCTGTAGCTCAGTTGGTTAGAGCAGGGGACTCATAATCCCTTGGTCGTCGGTTCGAGTCCGACCGGGCCCACCATTCGCTTCGCTCCTGCTGGGCGGATCGGAATATTCCAGTCGCGCGCCTCCCGGCGCACGCCGCTCCGGCCTCGCGAAGCCAGGCTACGCGCCGCTACGCGGCCGGCCTCCACCCAACCGGGCCCACCCCTCCCATCCAAGACTTACGGCACAAGGCCGTCCCTGAAACGAGCCGGCATGCATCCATGCCCATCTGCACGGGCAATCCCTGCTGCGGCGGCGACCCCGCACGGGACGTTGCGCTCAGGGCGCCTCGGCGGTGATGAGGCCGCACTGGAGGTCGACGGTGATCCGCTGTCCCTCGATGACCGTGGCGCTGGCCAGCAGGAAGATCTCCACGAACTCGTTGCGCTCCTCCTCGGGCATCTCCGAGGAGGCACCGGAGGCATTAAAGGTGCCGAACATGGTGTCGTGGGCTCCGGCCGAGTACAGGATCAGTCGCTGCATGGCGGCCTGGTCGTCCGGCGATGGTGCAGCAGTATCCAGGACCGGTTCGCCCAGCTTCTGTTTGATGGTGGAATAGAGATGAAACAGGTATTCCGCCGCGCTTTCGCGCCCGCGCCGATCCTGCAGGGTGAAATCGGCGGAGACCGCCTGGCCACTGCGGGCACGTAGCACGATGTGCTTCGACTCGGGCTGCTCGTCGGCGTACGGATTCAGGATGGTGGCCACGATGTCTCCAGAGCGGAATGGATGAGCCGGGGAGACTACGAGACCCCCTTTGAGATTGCCACGGCGGCCCCGTCAGTCGAGGGGTTATCCATGCGGGCGGATACGCGATAAGGGCCAAGTCGCCCTCCGGTCAATGATGCACCGGATCAGCCACGAAGTTCAGCCAGATCCAGGGGCCGTGCGGGCCCGGGTGCGCACAACACCCGACGGTCGAAACGCGCCCCAGGGCTCCACGCGTCTCCTGCTTCGCCATCCCGGAAACCGCGTAGCAGTTATCCGGAATCTCGGCGGCTGGGGTTGCCCCGACGGGGGGAGATCCCGGCTCTTCGCTTCGCTCCGGCCGGGATGACAGTGCAGGGGGTTGTATGCGTCGAGTTGGGCAGAATTGGGGCGGCCACGTTCGGTTGGTCTCGGGCTCAGACGGCCTCGGCAGGCAGGCCGGAACGATCTCGGTGATGAGTAGCTCCTCGGGCTGCGGGAAAGGCAGATTCACATGCAGGGGGCGCCCATCGGGCCGCCGCGGAGGCACTCAACAAGTGCCTGCCGAAGCGATATATCGGGCAAGTATCTGCTTAAACGGCATAGACCCCCGGTTCACGGGACCCCGGCGCGTTAACGAGGGGGTAACGGGGTGCCTTCCACGGCGTTCATTCATCACTATTCTTGGGCAGAAGGGAGCCCTCCGGACGACAGGGGTTCTGGTGTCGACTTCCCCGGATTAGGTCCACGCATAACTAGAGGTTTCCGGGGTGTGTAACTGCCGGTATTCGACCGGCGTCAGGTCCCCCAGCGCGTCGTGAGGGATGGTTTCGTTGTAGTCCTGCAGCCACTGCTCGGTGTGTTCCCGGACTTCGGTCAGCGTTCGGAAGACGTAGAGGTCCAGGACCCCGCGGCGGTAGCTGCCGTTGAACCGTTCGATGAAGCCGTTCTGCATCGGTTTGCCCGGCTGGATGAAGCTCAGTTCCACGCCGCGCTGGTCGGCCCAGTCGG
>NZ_KB898902.1:0-64586 GCF_000377925.1 Thioalkalivibrio sp. AKL12 | reverse complement strand
TGAACTCGCTACGCTGCGCTTCGCTCAGACATCCAGCGCCTCTAATCCCGCGAAAAGCCTCTCCACTCGGCGCGACGACAACGGGGAGGCAGGTCAAGACAACGGCGGTTCCAACGAGATTGCCACTGGATGGAGGCAGGCTATTCCGGCATCTTCGGCACGCTCGGCCTGCGGCCATGGCGTGCCGCGCCCGCGAAGCGGGCGCCGGGGGGCGTAGGATGTGATGAGCGCAGCGAATCGCATCAAGGTTTCGCACGGCGTGGGAGATGGTGCGTTTCGCTGCGCTCAACGGCACCCACGGGGTACCGTTTGTTTTGACCTTCTCCCCCGTATGGAGCCCCTCGCGGAGGGCGTGATGGGCCGGCCAGTTAAGAATGGACACGGGGCGCTGGATGTCTGAGCGGAGCCGCAGGCGTAGCGAGTTCAGCGCCGCCGGCCCAGCGCGTCCGGAGCGAGGTTCCCGGGCGAAATCCGGGTGCGCCTCGAAGGGTACTTTCTTGGGCAAGCAAGAAAGTACCTCGCGGTGCGCTCGCGAGAGAGCGCCTGGCAGGCGGCTCGACGAAGGCACCGTAAACACCAGAGGACGAACCAGGACCAGCCAGAACAAGGCAGGGCGACGGACCGAAGGCCCCGTAAACGACGAGTGACGGGGCAGGGACGTCCGGCGCGAGCCGGAATGGGGATGGTGGGCGGGGCGTGGCGGCGTTAGCCGTGCTTCAGGATCCGTGCCCGCTCGCGTTCCCAGTCCTTGTCCTTCTTGTCGGCGCGCTTGTCGTATTCCTTCTTGCCCTTGGCGAGGCCGATCTCGAGCTTGGCTCGCCCGCGCTTCCAGTACAGAGCCATGGGCACCAGGGTGTAGCCCTTGCGCTCCACCGCGCCGACCAGGCGGTTGATCTCCGCGCGATGCAGCAGCAGCTTGCGCGTGCGGCTGGGATCCGGATTGATATGGGTGGAGGCGGTCGGCAACGGGGTGATGTGGGCCCCGAACAGGAAGGCCTCGCCGTTGCGCAGCAGCACGTAGGCCTCGCTCAGCTGCGCGCGGCCCGCGCGCATTGATTTGACCTCCCAGCCCTCGAGCTCCATCCCCGCCTCCAGGCGGTCCTCGATGAAGAATTCGTGGCGCGCCTTGCGGTTGAGGGCGATGGTGCTGGACGGTTCCTTGGCTTGTTTCTTGTTCTTTCCCATAACCCGGGCAGTGTACTGCAGGCGGGCGGCCGAAGCAGTCGGAATGTCCGGGCGCGCGGGGTGAAAGTTGAGCCGGGCGACCCGCTGCCCCACAATTCCGGCGGACCCGGCGATGCGCTTGCGCGACCGGCCCTGGCCGCTGCCGGGGGCGGCGGCCCGCGGGAGCGCCCCCCGTCTCCGTTCAACAAGGAGCCACCGATGCCAGCCACGACCTCGATCCACGGGCAATGGACGACCCGTCTGGCCTTTATTCTCGCGGCCACGGGTTCGGCCGTTGGCCTGGGCAATATCTGGCGTTTCCCCTATATCGCCGGTGAGAACGGGGGTGGCGCCTTTGTGCTGGTTTATCTCGGCTGCATCCTGTTGATCGGCCTGCCGGTGATGATGGCGGAGATCCTGCTGGGCCGGCGCGGGCGGCAGAGCCCGATCAATACCATGTCGGCCCTGGCGCGCGAGGAGGGCCTGACGCGCGCGTGGGGCATGATCGGCTGGATCGGGGTGCTGGCCGGTTTCCTGATCCTGTCGTTCTACAGCGTGGTCGCGGGCTGGTCGCTGTCGTATGTCTTCAAATCGGGGACCGGCGGCTTTCTCGGGCTGGATGCAGATGGCTCGGAGTCGATGTTCGGCAACATGCTGGCGGACCCGGAGGCCCTGCTGGCCTGGCACACCATCTTCATGGTGATGACGGCGATGGTGGTCGCGCGCGGGGTGCAGTCCGGCCTGGAGAAGGCGGTGACCATTCTGATGCCGCTGCTGTTCGTGATGCTGGTGGTGATGGTCGGCTATGCGATGGTCGAGGGGCAGTTCCTCGCCGGACTGGAGTTCCTGCTGTATCCGGACTTCTCCGCGCTGTCCGCCAACGCGGTTCTGATGGCGATGGGCCAGGCCTTCTTTACGCTCAGCCTGGGCATGGGCGCGATCATGATCTACGGCAGCTATCTGCAGAGCGATGCGTCCATCGCGCGCACCTCCGCGGCGGTGGTCGGGGCGGACACCCTGGTCGCGATCATGGCCGGGCTGGCGATCTTCCCCATCGTGCTCGGGGCCGGGCTGTCGGCCGAGCAGGGGCCGGGGCTGATCTTTGTGACCCTGCCGCTGGCCTTTGCCGACATGCCGGGCGGGCTGTATTTCGGCACCATGTTCTTCGTGTTGCTGGTGTTTGCGGCCTGGACCTCGGCGATCTCCATCATCGAGCCGGCGGTCGCCTTCCTGGTCGAGAACATGGGGCTGACCCGGGTGATGGCGACCGCGATGATCGCCATCGGGGCCTGGTTCCTGGGCATCGGCGCATTGCTGTCGCTGAACGTCTGGTCCGACTACACCCTGTTCGACATGGGCATCCTGGACCTGCTGGATTACGTGACGGCCAACATCCTGCTGCCGCTGGGTGGGTTCCTGATCGCGATCTTCGTGGGCTGGCGCATGACCGAGCGCTCGGTGCAGTCCGAGCTGCGCCTCAAGCACCCGGTCCTGTACCAGGTCTGGTACTTTCTGGTGCGTTTCGTCGCGCCGGTCGCGATCCTGTTTGTGTTCCTGCGCGCCGTGGAGTTGATCTGATGGCCTCGAAGATTCGCCGCTACGCGGACGTGCCCTACAGCCGTGAACAGATGTTCAATCTGGTGAATGACGTAGACGCCTATCCGCAGTTCCTGCCCGGCTGCCGCAGTGCCTCCGCGCGCCCGCGTGGCGAGCACGAGGTGGAGGGCACGATCGAGCTGGCCAAGGGGGCGCTGCACAAGTCGTTCACCACCCGGAACACGCTCAAGCGCCCGGAAAGCATCGACATGCGCCTGGTCTCCGGGCCGTTCCGACGCCTGCACGGGACCTGGAGCTTTACCGAGGTCGAGGGCGGCAAGACCCGCATCGCCCTGGAGCTGGAGTTCGAGTTTGCCAACCGGCTCATGGCCTTTGCGATTGGCCCGGTGTTCACTCAGATTGCCAATTCGCTGGTGGATGCCTTTGTCCAGCGCGCGCGCGAGGTCCACGGTGACGGATAGCCACGTGGCACCGGCCGCAGAGGGCGGCATGATCCGGGTGGAGATTGCCTACGCGCGGCCCGACCGGCAGGTGATCCTGCCGCTGGTGGTGCCCGAGGGCACGACGGTCGATACCGCGCTGCGCCAGTCGGAGATTGAACTGCAGTTTCCCGAGATCGATCTGGACAACGCCAAGGTCGGGATCTTCGGCAAGATCACCCGTAGGGACACCGTGCTGCGCCCACGCGACCGCATCGAGGTTTATCGCCCGCTGATCGCGGATCCGAAGGAGGTGCGGCGCCAGCGTGCCGACAAGGGGCGCAAGAAGAAGCCGGGCAAGGGTGACGCCGGCGCCGCCGACGACAAGCCGAAGGAGGCGCCGGCCGACAACGCGAAGGAGTAGCAGGGGCTTGCGGCGGCGAAATGCCGCCGCGCGCGGGTGTCAGTCGTTGTCTCTGTCGACCGGATGCTCGTCCAGCGCCACCGGCTGCGGGATGTCGGCATCCACATGGCTGACTACGCCGTTGTCGAAATGCACGGTCACTCGCTGGCGTTCGGTGGAGCCGAAGCCTGGACGGCGATAGTAGACGTAGTCCCAGCGGTCATCGGCCCGGAAGGCGGGCTCCAGCTGGGGCGACCCCATCAGGAAGCGGACCTGCTGCGGGGTCATGCCGGGCTGGATCTGGGCCACCTGTACGGGGTCGATCACATTGCCCTGCTGGACATCCAGACGGAACTGGTTGAGGCCGCCGCAGGCGCTCAGCAGGCTTGCGGCCACGGCGATAGAAATGAGAATCTTGATCATCTGAGCGGGCGGTCCTCGGCGTCTGGTGGGCCGTGAACGCGCATGGTACACCAAAGCGTCCCGCCTCTCTCAAGCGGACGGGACCGGGAAAACGGGCAATGGAAACGAGTAATCTCAAGAAGGCCGGGCTCAAGGTCACGCTGCCGCGGATGAAGATCCTCGAGATCCTCGAGAACTCGGAGACCCGTCACCTGACGGCCGAGGCGATCTATCGCGAGCTGCTCGATTCCGGCGAGGAAATCGGTCTGGCCACGGTGTATCGCGTGCTGACGCAGTTCGAGGCGGCCGGGCTGGTTTGCCGCCTGCACCTGGAGGGCAACCAGGCGGTGTTCGAGCTGGAGCGGGGCGGGCACCATGACCATATCGTCTGCAACCAGTGCGGGCGGGTGGAGGAGTTCTTCGACGAGACCATCGAGCGGCGTCAGCGCGAGGTGGCGCAGCACCACGGCTTTTCCATCAAGGACCACGCGCTGGTCCTGTACGGCGACTGCACCGACAGCGCCTGCCCCCACCGCCCCGCCTGACCTCGCGCTTCCCGTAGCCGCTGTCCCAGTCGCGCCACTGCGTCACGCACGGCGTGTGATGCCTGCCCGTTTGCGGGCTATCGTTCGCCCAGGAGTGGCTGGTCCCGGTTCGTCGTTGGGTGTTTAGAGTGGCTTCGGTCCGCATGCTGTCCGGCGCTGACTCGCCAGCGTGCCTCGAAGGGTACTTTCTTGCTTGCCCAAGAAGGTACCCTTCGAGGCACGCCCGGATTTTGCCCGGGAACCTCGCTCCGGGCGCGCTGGGCCGGCGGCGCTGAACTCGCTACGCTGCGCTTCGCTCAGACATCCAGCGCCCCATGTCTATTGTTAACTGGCCGGCCCATCACGCCCTCCGCGAGGGGCTCCATACGGGAGAAGAAGGTCAAAACAGGCGGTATCCCGTAGGGTGCGGTTGAGCGCAGCGAAACGCACCGTTCCCCACGCCGTGCGAAACCCTGATGCGATTCGCTGCGCTCATCCGCATCCTACGCCCCGCCGGCGCCCGCTCTGCGGGCGCGGCACGCCATGGCCAAAGGCCGAGCGTGCCGAAGATGCTCGAAGACCTAGCCATCATCCGCTGGCAAGAACGCTGGGGTAGCAGTTGTTTGGACCTGCCTCCCCGTTGTCGTCGCGCCGAGTGGAGAGGCTTTTCGCGGGATTAGAGGCGCTGGATGTCTGAGCGAAGCGCAGCGTAGCGAGTTCAGCGCCGCCCGCGAAAAGCCTCGGAGCGAGGGAAACCCCGGCCCGCGCAGCGGGCCGGGGTCGCGGCAGTCGGGCGTGTTTCTTGGGCACTTCTTTGCACGAGCAAAGAAGTGCCTCGCGGTGCGCTCGCGAGAGAGCGCGTGGCAGTAAGCGGGCCGAAGCCACTGTAAACACCGGAGGACAAACCATGGCCAGCCACAACCAGGCAAGGCGGCGGACCGAAGCCAGCGTAAACACCAGATGTCGAACCATGACCAGACTCAACCCGGCGGTTGATGGGCCGAGTCCGACCACCGGGGTAGGCGGTCGGGTGAAGCCTCGGTCAGGCGGACGCGTCGAGCCGCGGCGCGAAATGCGCTGGCGCAAAGCCGTCCTGCTGGCGCAGGTAGTCGGCCAGTTGTGCCGCAAAGTCGGTCGGGACCGAGTCCCGCACGGCCGGCATCTCGCGCAGCTGGTCCCAGCGGGCCGCAAGGCGCGGAAAGGCCTCGGTCTCCCAGGGGCTGTCCGGATCCTCCAGCAGCGCATAGCGCATCAGGATCGGGGCCAGGGTGGCATCAATCAGCGAGAAGCCGGGCGCGGCCAGGCGGCCGTCCTGCGTCATCTGCTGTTCCAGGCGCTCCAGCCCGCGTGCGGCAGTGTGGCGCGCCAGCTCGAAGGCATCCTCGGTGGTCGCGGTCATCCAGTGGTACTGGGCAAAGGTCTGTTCCGAGAGGTACTCGATCCAGGCCCGGGTGCGTGCCTGTTCCAGCGGGTCGGTCGGCATCAGCGCGGGCGGGGTAATGGCATCGATATATTCGTTGATCACGGCCGACTCGAACAGCACCGTATCGTGGTCGACGATCAACAGCGGAACCTTGCCCAGGGGCGAGCGTTCGCGGAACCAGTCCGGCGGGTTGGCCAGATCGATCAGGCTCAGCTCGAACGGCGCCTCCTTGTATTTCAGTGTGATCACGCTACGCTGAACGAACGGACAGATGGCGAAACTGATCAGGTGCAGATGCGGCAGATTCATGGTGGTCTTCGGCGTCCGCAGGTGGGGCGGGGCCCCGATCCGGGTCGCCGGTTCCTCGCTATTAAAGGGGGCGCATTGTCTCCCCTCGTGATGTCGCGGGAAAGCCTTGGGCAAGGGTAGCGGCCACAACGGGGCGCCCGGCGCCGGGCTGCGGATCGACAAATGGCTTTGGGCCGCCCGTTTCTACAAGACGCGCGGCCTCGCCAGCGAGGCGGTCGGCGGCGGCAAGGTCCACGTGAACGGCGAGCGCTGCAAGCCGGCGCGTCGGGTGCACACCGGTGATCGCCTGACCATCCACCGCGGCCCGCAGGTCTGGGAGCTGGATGTGGTCCATTTGAGCGATCAGCGACGGCCGGCGCGCGAAGCCCAGGCGCTGTACACCGAGACCGAAGAAAGCCAGGCCCGGCGCGCGGCCGAAAGCGAACGCCGGCGCGCCGAGCGCGCGGTCGCGGACAGCGCCCCCAGCCGGCGCCCGGACAAGCGCGAGCGGCGCAAGATCCGCCGCTTTATTCGCCAGGACGGCAGCGACAGGAGTGAATCCGAGTGAGCAACCCCAAAGGCTCGAGTGGCCCGCCCGTCACACCCCGGCTGGCGGTGGACATGGTCATCCGCCACTCGGCGCAGCCCGGTCGTGTGCTGGTGATCGAGCGCCACAACCCCCCGCACGGCTGGGCCCTGCCGGGCGGCTTCGTCGACGTCGGTGAGTCGACCGAGAATGCCGCGGTACGCGAGGCGCGCGAAGAGACCGGGCTGGAGGTCGAGCTGGAGGCGTTGCTGGGGGTGTATTCCGACCCGCAGCGCGACCCGCGCGGGCACACCGTCAGCGCGGTCTACATCGCGCGGGGCCGGGGCGAGGCCAGGGCCGGGGATGACGCTGCCGACTGCGCCTGGCTGGACCCGGAAGACCCGGGCCAGGTGCTGGTCTTCGACCACCGACGCATCCTCGACGACTATCGGCGCTGGCGCCTGACCGGCGAAACCGCCGCCCCGCGTCCGGTACAAAAAACGGGATGAATCCGGCCAAGCTGTTACCATACGGCGCTTTCGACCACCGATACGGTATCGCGTGACAAAGGCTGACCCCGCAACCCCGTCCCGGCCCGACAGCGAGCTGCCGGAACCGCGCGTCTACGAGCGTGCGGAGCACGGCATCTCGCGCGCGGCGATCGACGACAACGCCCTGAAGGTGCTCTATCGGCTGCGCGAGGCCGGTTATCGTGCCTGCCTGGTGGGCGGCGGCGTGCGCGACCTGCTGCTGGGCCGCGAGCCGAAGGACTTCGATGTCGCCACCGACGCCACCCCCGAGCAGGTGCGTGGCCTGTTCCGCAACTGCCGTCTGATCGGGCGTCGCTTTCGCCTGGCGCATGTGCTGTTTGGACGCGAGATGATCGAGGTGGCGACCTTCCGCGCGCCGCATGACGACGAGTCCGAGGACGAAGGCCAGGTCGCGCTGAGCGAGGAAGGTCGTATCCTGCGCGACAATCGCTACGGCACCATCGAGCAGGATGCGGTGCGCCGCGACTTCACCATCAACGCCCTGTATTACGACATCGAGGATTTCTCGGTGCTGGATTACACCGGTGGGTTCGAGGACCTGCGCGCGGGCGAGCTGCGCCTGATCGGCGACGACGTCGAGACGCGCCTGCGCGAAGACCCCGTGCGCATGCTGCGTGCGGTTCGCTTCGCCGCCAAGCTGGGTCTGACCATCGCGCCGGAGGTCGAGGCCGGCATCCTTGATCTCGCCTCGCTGATGCAGACGGTAGCCCCGGCGCGGCTGTTCGACGAGGTGATCAAGCTGTTCCACAGCGGTGCGGCGGTCACCTGTCTGGACGAGCTGGAACGCCTCGGCCTGTTCGAGCCGATGTTCCCCGAGGCTGCGGCCTGCTTTGCCGATCCGGACGTCGGACCGGAGCGCCGCCAGTTCCTGGTCGAGTCGCTGCTGAATACCGACAAGCGCATCAATGAAGGCCTGGGTGTGAACCCGGCGTTCCTCTACGCGGCCATCCTCTGGGCCCCGGTGCAGGTGGCCGCGGCCAAACGGATCGCGGCCGACGAACAGGAGATTCCGGCCTGGCAGCAGGCGATGGCCGAGGTGCTGGATCGTCAGGTGAAGACGGTGTCCATTCCCAAACGCTTCAGCCTGATCGTGCGCGAGATCTGGGAACTCCAGGCGCGGCTGGAGCGCCATCGTGGTGGCCGTGCGCTGCGCCTGCTGACGCATCCGCGCTTTCGCGCCGGTTATGACTTTCTCTGCCTGCGCGCCCGCGCCGGCGATGCCGACCCCGAGCTGTGTCGCTGGTGGACCGAGATCCAGGAGCTGGACGAGGACGCACAGAAGGCCATGGCGGGTGCCCAGGGCAAGGGTGTTCCCAAAGGGGATGGCAAGGCTGGAGCCAAGAGCAAGTCACGCCGTGGCGGCCGGCGCCGGCGTCGGGGACGCAAGGGCGGCGCCGGCGCGAGCGCCGATGCGGGCGCAAACCCGGAATCGGGGGGTGGCGGCGAATGAGCAGCGAGCCTGCCCGCGGCGTGCACGCGTTCATCGGGATCGGCGCCAACCTGGGTGACCCCGAGACGCAGGTGCGGGACTCCTTTGCCCGGCTGGCGCATGAGTTGCCGCAAACGCGTCTGATCGGGCGCTCGCGGCTGTTCCGTAACCCGCCGATGGGCCCGCAGGACCAGCCCGACTACGTGAACGCCGTGGCCCGTCTGCACACCCGGCTGGAGCCGCTGGACCTGCTGGCGGAGCTGCAGGCCATCGAGTGCGCCTGCGGGCGCGAGCGGGACGGTACCCGCTGGGGGCCGCGCCTGCTGGATCTGGACCTGCTGCTGTTCGGCGAGCAGTCGCTGGATCTGCCGGGGCTGAAGGTGCCGCACGCCGGGATCGCCGAGCGCGACTTCGTGATCCTGCCGCTGCTGGAGCTGGCGCCGTCGCTGCAGATCCCGGGAGTGGGGTCGCTGGATCGGCTGGCGCAGCGCTTCGACGGTGCGAGCCTGATCCCGATCGCGGAACCGCAGGAGGCCGTGGCGACTGCGGAGGGACGCGGATGAGCCTTGCTGATTTCGATTTCATCGCGGTAGAGGGACCGATTGGGGTCGGCAAGTCCAGCCTGGCCAAGCGCCTGGCCGAGCACCTGCAGGCGGAGGGCATCTTCGAGGCCCCGGACGAGAACCCTTTCCTGGATCGCTTCTATCAGGAGCCGGACAAGCACGCCCTGGCGACCCAGCTGCACTTTCTGGTGCAGCGCGTGCGCCAGCTGACGCCGCTGGCGCAGAAGGGCCTGTTCGAGCAGCGCCATGTGTCCGACTACCTGATGGACAAGGACCCGCTGTTCGCCGAGTTGAACCTGCATCCGGATGAGCTGGAGATCTACCGCGAGATGTTCCGCCATCTGCGCGGGGGGCTGCCGCGCCCGGACCTGGTGGTCTACCTGCAGGCGCCGGTGGAGGTGCTGCAGGAGCGCATCCGCCGCCGGGCGCGACCGTACGAACGTCACATCGAGGCCGGTTATCTGGAGCGCTTGAACGCGGCCTATGCGGAATTCTTCTATCATTTCGAAGGACCGGCGCTCGTGATTGTGAACGCCACCGAGATCGACTGGGTGAACAACCCGGCCGACTTTGACCAGCTGGTGCAGTTCCTGGAGCCGATCCAGGGCGGGCGGCACTACTTCAACCCGTTGCCGATCTCGCTTTGAGGCTGGCAAGCCGGACTGCCCGGGAGGCATGAGCATGCGTCCGATTACCGTGAATACCCTGGCCCAGCGCAAGCATGCGGGTGAACCCATCGCTTGCCTCACGGCCTATGATGCAGCCTTCGCCGGGTTGCTGGATCGCTGTGGGGTCGACGTGATCCTGGTCGGCGATTCCCTGGGCATGGTGGTCCAGGGGCATGCGACCACCCTGCCAGTGACGCTGGAGGACATGGTCTACCATGTAGCCAACGTGGCCCGCGGCAGTGAGAACGCGCTGATCATGGCCGACATCCCGTTCCTTGGCGATGTCGATCCCGCTACCGCGCTGATCCAGTCCGGGGCGCTCCTGCGCGCCGGGGCTCACATGGTCAAGGTGGAATGCGGCGCGATGGAGGTCCCCGTGGTCGAGCGCCTGGTCGCCGCCGGGATTCCCGTCTGTGCCCATCTGGGCCTGACCCCGCAGGCGGTGCACCGTCTCGGCGGGCACCGCGTGCAGGGGCGCGACCCGAAGGCGGCGGCGGAGCTGGAATCCCTGGCCGCCCAGCTGGAGAACGCCGGGGCCCAGGCCCTGCTGCTGGAGGGTATCCCCGAAAGCCTGGCCGATGTCATCGTGCGCAGTGCAGGGGTCCCGGTGATCGGGATTGGCGCCAGCCCGCGTTGCGATGGTCAAGTGCTTGTCTTGACCGACGTGATCGGCCTGACGCCCGAGCCGCCGCGCTTCGCGCGCGATTTCCTTGCCGAGGGCGGTTCCCTGGAGGGCGCCGTCCGCGGATACTGTGATGCGGTGCGGGCGCGAGCCTTCCCCGAATCCGGCGTGCATACCTTCAGTTAACTGCGTTTCCCAAAGGATGGATCCTGGCCCATGAGAATCCTGCGTGATCGGCCGCAACTGGTGGCCATGCATCGAGAGTGGTCCCGCAAGGGGCGCGGTACCGTGGCGCTGGTGCCCACGATGGGCAACCTCCACGAGGGCCATATGACCGTGATCCGGCATGCCCGGGCGCGGGCCCAGCGGGTGGTGGTGTCGATCTTCGTCAATCCACTGCAATTCGACCGCGCCGAGGATCTGGAGCGCTATCCGCGCACCCTCGACGAGGACGCCCGGCTGGCGACGAATGCCGGTGTGGACGCCTTGTTCTGTCCCAGTGAAGAGGACATGTACCCTGCCGACGGCCTGCCCCCGGTGCAGGTCGTGGTGCCGGTGCTTTCCGAGATCCTGGAGGGTGCCTATCGCCAGGGGCACTTTGAGGGCGTGGCCACCGTGGTGACCAAGCTGTTCAACCTGGTGCGCCCGGATCTGGCCCTGTTCGGCGAGAAGGATTACCAGCAGTTCAAGTTGATCGAGCGCATGGTGCAGGGGCTCGACATCCCCACCCGGGTGGAGGCAGTCCCGACCGTGCGCGAGCCGGATGGCCTGGCCTTCAGTTCACGCAACAGCCAGCTGTCGGAAGAGGCGCGGGCCGTGGCACCCGAGCTCAAGCGGGTGCTGGACGAGGTGGCGACCGTCTGCCGCACGGCCACCAAAGTCGACGCCGACCGCATCGCCGAGGTGGAGGCCCGCGCCAGCGATCGTCTGCGCGAGGCCGGCTTCGAGCCCGAATACCTCTCCATCCGCCGTGCGGAAGATCTGATGGCGCCGGCAACCGATGTGCCCCTGGCCGAGCAGGACCTGGTGGTCCTGGCCGCCGTCTGGCTGGAAGGCGTCCGCCTGATCGACAACGTCCGCACCCGTACCGACTGACGCTGCTTGTTTCGGCTACCCCGAAGTACACGAAGAAATTCAAGAGTCATCCACAGAAGACGGGCAGGTTAAAGGGTGAGGGTGGTGCTGCAGGGCGCTGACAATCGGTAACGTTCTTGCGGGCCCCCGAACGCCGGGTCCATTCCTTTTTTGCCACTCGTTCTGTCTTCCAGCCTGCCTGTAAGTCGCCCTCGAATTTCTCCGTGTCTTCGCGCGCTTCACGGTGAAAAACCATCGACTCGAGAAGGCGCGTTTGCCGTATCCGCCGGGATCGCGGATAATTTTCCGCCCTTCCGAGGTTCAAGCCGGGAATTCGCCGTATGTTTGTCACTATGCTGAAAGGCAAGCTGCATCAGGGCCGGGTCACGCATTGCGAGCTGGAATACGAGGGCTCCTGTGCCATCGACACGCGCCTGCTGGACGCCGCCGGCATCCTGCCGTTCGAGCAGATCCAGATCTACAACGTCGACAACGGCGAGCGCTTTACCACCTACGCGATCGAGGGCGAGGCCGGCTCCGGGATCATTTCGGTCAACGGCGCGGCCGCACACAAGGCCGCCGTGGGCCATCGCGTGATCATCTGTGCCTATGGCCAGATGGAGGCCGCCGAGGCCCGAGAATTCACGCCCGACCTGGTCTATCTCGACGCCGGCAACCGCATCGTGCGCACCGGTAACGGCATTCCGGTCCAGGCCGCTTAAGAACACTCTCCTTCGCGCGCGCCTCCCGCAGTTGTCGGGCCGGGGCTGCGCCGCTATCCTCGACGCCCATGAATCTCCACGAATTCCAGGCCAAGGCGCGCTTTCGCGACGCCGGTATCCCCGTCCCCGAAGGTCAGGTGATCGACGCCGCCGAGCAGGTCTCCGGGGCCTGGCAGGCGCTGGGTGCCGAGCGCGCGCTGGTCAAGGCCCAGGTGCACTCGGGCGGTCGCGGCAAGGCCGGTGGCGTGGTCATGGCGGATTCCGCCGATGCTGCGCGCGAGGCGGCGGAAAAGCTGCTGGGTTCGCGCCTGGTGACCGGCCAGAGCGGCCCCGACGGACTGCCAGTGGACCAGCTTCTGCTGGAGCCGGCGGCGGACATCGCCCGCGAGTTCTATTTCGCGATGCTGGTGGATCGTTCGCGCGAGCGCCTGGCGCTGGTGGTCTCCGCCGAGGGCGGCATGGACATCGAGACCCTGGCGGCGGAGCGCCCCGAGGCCGTGGTGACCTTGCCGATCCATCCGGCCACCGGCGTGATGCCCTTCCACGGCCGCCGCGTCGCCGCCACCCTGGGTCTGTCCGGCGACGCGGCGAAGGCGATGGCGCAGCTGGTGACCAATGCCCATGCCCTGTTCCAGCAGCTCGACGCGCAGCTCCTCGAGATCAACCCGCTGGTGCTGACCCATGAGGATCAGCTGCTGGCGATCGACGCCAAACTGACCATCGACGACTCCGCCGCCTACCGCCAGAAGGCGCTGTTCGCGGAGCGTGACGTGCGCCAGCGCGACCCTGCCGAGGAGCAGGCACACGAGCACGACCTCAACTACATCCGCCTAGACGGCTCGATCGGCTGCATGGTCAACGGCGCCGGGCTGGCAATGGCGACCATGGACCTGATCCAGCACCACGGCGGCTCGCCGGCCAACTTCCTCGATGTCGGCGGCGGTACGACGGTGGAGCGGGTCACCGCAGCGTTCAAGCTGATCCTGTCGGACCCATCGGTGAAGGCGGTGCTGGTGAATATCTTTGGCGGCATCGTGCGCTGCGACCTGATCGCCGAGGGCATTATCGCCGCGATTCGCGAGATCCAGGTGCAGGTGCCGGTGGTGGTGCGCCTGGAGGGCACCAACGCCGAGCAGGGCCGCGCCGCGCTGGCCAACTCCGGCCTGGACGTGATCCCGGCCGCCGATCTGGACGCGGCGGCGCGCGCCGTGGTGGAGGCCGTGGCATGAGCATCCTCGTCGACCGCGACACCAAGGTGATCTGCCAGGGCTTCACCGGCAAGCAGGGCAGTTTTCACTCGGAGCAGGCCATCGCCTACGGCACGCGCCTGGTCGGGGGCGTGACCCCGGGCAAGGGCGGCCAGGCCCACCTGGATCGGCCGGTGTTCGATACCGTCGCCGATGCGGTGGCGCAGACCGGCGCCACGGTCAGCATGATCTACGTCCCGGCCCCGTTCGCGGCCGACGCGATCTGCGAGGCGGCGGATGCCGGGATCGAACTGGCCGTTTGCATCACCGAGGGCATCCCGGTCCAGGACATGGTGCGGGTCAAGCAGGTACTGGCCGGCAGCCCCACGCGCCTGATCGGCCCGAATTGCCCGGGCATCATCACCCCGGAGGCCTGCAAGGTCGGGATCATGCCCGGCTATATCCACAGCCGCGGGCGCATCGGCATCATCTCGCGCTCGGGCACCCTGACCTACGAGGCGGTCAAGCAGACCTCGGACCTCGGGCTTGGTCAGAGCACCTGCGTGGGCATCGGCGGTGACCCGATCCAGGGCCTCGACTTTGTCGACTGCCTGCGCCTGTTCCGCGATGACCCGGAGACCGACGGCGTGCTGATGGTGGGCGAGATCGGCGGTGATGCCGAGGAACGCGCCGCACGTTACATCGCGGACGAATTCGACAAGCCGGTAGCCGCCTATATTGCCGGCGCCACGGCGCCCCCGGGGCGGCGCATGGGTCATGCCGGCGCGATCATCGCCGGTGGCCAGGGTACCGCGGAGCAGAAGATGACGGCCCTGCGCGAGGCCGGCGCGACCGTGGCGGAGAGCCCGGCCGAGCTGGGCGCCGCGATGCAGTCCGCGCTCGCCCGCGCCTGAGTCGCCGATGACCCCTGACCAGCCTCTGCGTCTGGCCCTGGCCCAGATCAATCCGGTCGTGGGCGGGCTGGACGACAATCGCCACCAAATCCTCGAGGCCATCGAGCAGGCCCGTGCCGGTGGCGCCCGCGCGGTGGTTTTCCCCGAACTCGCGGTCACCGGCTATCCCCCCGAGGATCTACTGCTGCGCCCGGCCTTCCTGCTGGGCGTGGAGCGCGCGGTGGTGGCGATCACCAAGGCGGCGCGGGATATCGACGTGATCCTGGGTGCCCCGGTGCGCAGCGACGCCGGCCTGATCAACGCGGCCCTGTGGCTGCGCGACGGGGCCTGTATCGCGCGCTACGCCAAGCAGGTCCTGCCCAACTATTCGGTCTTCGACGAGCAGCGCTATTTCGTTGCTGGCGATGCCCCCTGCGTGGTCGAGCTGGATGGCTGGCAGATCGGGCTGACCGTCTGCGAGGACATCTGGCAGCCGGGTCCGGCCGCCAGGGCGCAGGCTGCCGGGGCCGAGCTCCTGCTGAATCTCAACGCCTCGCCCTACCACCGCGGCAAGGCCGAGGAACGCCTGCAGGTGGTCGGGGCGCGGGTGGCCGAGACCGGCTGCCCGGTGGTCTACGTGAACCAGGTGGGCGGGCAGGACGAACTGGTGTTCGACGGCCGCTCGTTCGTGCACGACCCGGTCAACGGGGCCCGCGCCGTGCTGCCCGCCTGGGCCACCGGCCAGGGCCAGGTAGAGGCAAGTCGCAGTGCGCAGGGGCCGGTCCTGCGGTCCCGCGACGAGCACATGCATCTGTCCGCCTGCGGCATGCTTCCGACCCTGACCGACCCCGGCCCGGAACCGGACGAGGCGGACGCCCGTGACCTCTATCAGGCGCTGATGATCGGCATCCGCGACTACGTGAGCAAGAACGGCTTCCCGGGGGTATTGCTGGGCCTGTCTGGCGGCATCGACTCCGGTCTGACTGCGGCCTTGGCGGCGGATGCGCTGGGCCCGGCGGCGGTGACCGCGGTGATGATGCCCTATCGTTACACCGCCTCGATGAGCATCGAGGATGCGGAGGAGCAGGCGCGGCTTCTGGGTCTCGAATACCACGAGATCGCCATCGAGCCGATGGTGGAGAGCTTCATGGCCGGGCTCGGGGATGCCCTGGCGGCGTATCCGGCCGGGGCGGGAGACGTGACCGAACAGAACCTGCAGGCGCGCGCCCGCGGCGTGCTGTTGATGGCGCTGTCCAACCGCAGCGGCAAGCTGCTGTTGGCCACCGGCAACAAGTCCGAGATGGCGGTGGGCTATTCCACGCTGTACGGCGACATGAATGGCGGTTTCGCGCCACTGAAGGACGTCTCCAAGCAGTGGGTGTACCGCCTGGCACGCTGGCGCAACACGTGCGGCGCGGCGATCCCGCCACGGGTGATCGAGCGCCCGCCCAGCGCCGAGCTGGCGCCGGACCAGCAGGATGCCGACTCGCTGCCCCCATACGATGTGCTGGACGCGATCCTCGAGGCCTTCGTCGAGCAGGAGCAGTCGGTCGCCGAGATCGTCGCCCAGGGCTTCGACCGCCCCACGGTGGAGCGCATCGCGCGCATGGTGTTCATCGCCGAGTACAAGCGCCGCCAGGCCGCGCCGGGGGTGCGGGTCAGCCCGCGCGCCTTCGGCCGCGACCGGCGCTACCCGATTACCTCGGGGTATCGTCCGGATTGAGCGATACGCGACGCCGGACGCGCGCACCGTCATTGCGAGGAGGCGAAGCCGACGTGGCAACCTCCGTCCGGAACCACCGATGTCCGCCTTGGCCGGCATCGGGGCCACCCATGGAGATCGCCACGGCGCTGCGCGCCTCGCGATGACGGTGCTTCCCGGTCGCGTCATTGCGAGGCCCCGCAGGGGCCGTCGCACAAAAGCAGCGAAGCTGCGTTGAACGGCCGCAGGCCGGCCCGAAGGGCGAGCGTAGCGAGTAACCTCCGTCCGGAACCACCGGATCCCGGCGCTCTGCCAGCTTCAGGAGGTTGCCGCGGCCCCTGCGGGGCCTCGCAATGGCGGGGGCCTCGGACCGCGCCGGGGCGGATCGGCCAGCGCAGCGCCGGGGGTTTGATACACTTCCGGGTGTGAGACAAGCGCCCGCGCAGCGGGCTCAACCAAAGGGATTCGCATGAAGAAGATCGAGGCGATCATCAAGCCGTTCAAGCTGGAAGATGTCCGCGAGGCCCTGACCGAGATGGGCATTGCCGGCATGACCGCGACCGAGGTTCAGGGCTTCGGGCGCCAGAAGGGCCATACGGAACTCTACCGGGGCGCGGAATATGTGGTCGACTTCCTGCCCAAGGTGAAGCTGGAACTGGTGGTGGACGACGACCGTGTCGATCCCTGCATCGACGCGATCGTGAAGGCCTCGCGCACCGGCAAGATCGGGGACGGCAAGATCTTCGTGTCCGACATGTCGCGCGTGGTCCGCATCCGCACCGGCGAAGAGGGCAGCGAGGCCCTCTAGCAGGGCGGAGTTACAGGCACCCTCATTGCGAGGAGGCGAAGCCGACGCGGCACAAAAGCAGCGAAGCTGCGTTGAACGGCCGCAGGCCGGCCCGAAGGGCGAGCGTAGCGAGTAACCTCCGTCCGAAACCACCGGATCCCGGCGCTCTGCCAGCTTCAGGAGTTTGCTTCGTCGCTGCGCTCCTCGCAATGACGGTGCCGCCCCCGAAGTGGTGCGGGGCGCCGGCCGGGGGATGGCTTTACGGTTGCGCCGCTTTCCCCGCTTAGTTCGTCAGGAAGGGGATGCGGTCCATCACGCGCCACAGGCCGCGGCGTTCCTCGCCTTCCAGTTCCACCGGTTCGCCGGCGCGCACGGCGACGGCGGCATCCGGGTAGTTCAGTTCCAGCACCGTCATGGTGTTCTCGGCGTGGTCTTCCAGGCCGAGTTCGGTGTAGGCGCGGTGCAGCACGGCCAGGGCCTTCGGCATCACCTCGGCCCCGGGATAGGTGGCCACCACGTTGCGCGCGCGCTGGGCCGCGGCGACCCAGGCGGTACGTTCCATGTAAAACTCCGCCACGCGCAGCTCGTAGGCGGCCAGTGCATTGCGGATGTAGAGCATGCGCTGGTAGGAGTCCGGGGCGTAGCGGCTGTCCGGGAATTCGCGGATCAGGCGGTCGAAGTCCTGGAACGCCTGGTCAAAGGGCTCCGGGTCCATCTCGGCCGGGTCGCGCGGGAACAGGTTGGCGAGGAAGCCCTGCTGGCGGTTGAAGTTGATCAGCCCGCGCAGGTAGTACGCATAATCGAGGTTCGGATGCCGCGGGTTCAGCTGCACGAAGCGGTCCACGGCCGCCAGGGCGGGTTCCGGCTCGCCGGCCTTGTAGTAGGCATAGGGAATCTCGATCTGCGCCTGCTGGGCGTAGCGCCCGAACGGGTAGCGCGCCTCGAGTTTTTCGTAGTATTCGACGGCCTGATCGTAATTGCCCTCGTTCAGGGCGTTCTTGGCCTCGCCGTAGAGCTGACTGGCGGACCAGCCGAGCGTGGGGTCTTCGCGCCCGGCGCAGCCGGCGACCACGAGCGCCACGAACAGAACGACGAGCAGGCGCGACAGGTGCGGGACAGAAATCACGGCGAGGCCTCACAGATGAACCAAAGTCCAAGGATTCTACAACATCAAGCCCCGGTGGCGACGAGCGGGAGGCTGCGCAATGAGTGAACCGCGTGAGGCCCATCTGCCGGGGGAGTCGGCCGGGCAGCGCCTGGATGCCGCGCTGGCGCAGCTGTTCCCCGAGTATTCGCGCAGCCAGTTGACCCAGTGGCTGAAGGAGGGCGCGCTGCGGGTGGACGGCGCCTCGCCGCGCCCGCGCACGCCGGTTCGAGGGGGTGAGCGGGTGGAACTGATCGCGCCGGACGCCCCGGTGCTGGCGGCGCAGCCCGAGGCCATAGCGCTGGATGTCCTGTACGAGGATGCGGCGGTGCTGGTGATCAACAAGCCGGCCGGGCTGGTGGCCCACCCGGCAGCCGGGCATCGCGACGGCACACTGGTCAATGCCCTGCTGCACCATGCCCCGGAACTGGCGCAGTTGCCGCGCGCGGGCGTGGTCCACCGCCTCGACAAGGACACCACCGGATTGATGGTGGTCGCGTGTACCCCGGAGGCGCAGACCGCCCTGGTGCGCCAGTTGCAGGCGCGCAGCGTGCACCGTGAGTACCGCGCGCTGGTCCAGGGGCGGGTGATCAGCGGTGCCACTATCGAGGAGCCGATCGGGCGCCACCCGGTGGATCGCAAGCGCCAGGCGGTGACCGGCGGTGGCAAACCCGCGGTCACGCATTACCGCGTGGCCGAGCGCTTCCCCTCCCATACCCTGCTGAATGTGCGCCTGGAGACTGGCCGCACCCACCAGATCCGCGTACACATGGCGCATATCCGCCACCCGATCGTGGGCGACCTGACCTACGGCGGGCGCCCGCGGCCGGTCAAGGGCATGGGTGAGGCGGCCAAGGCCACGGTGGCGGCCTTCAAGCGTCAGGCCCTGCATGCGGCGCGCCTGGAGTTCGAGCACCCGACCAGCGGCGAACCCTGCGCGTTCGAGGCCCCGCTACCGGAGGACTTCGCGGGCCTGCTTGCAGCCCTGCGCGCCGATGCCCGGGAGACCGGTGATGCCTGAGACCCTGCCCCTGCTGGCGCCGTCCCCCGGCGAACTGCCGGCCGGCGTGCGCGCGGTCCAGACCACGCGGCTGGGCGGCGTCAGTACCGGGCCCTGGGCCGCGCTGAACCTGGCGCTGCACACTGGCGATGAACCGGAGCATGTGGCGGAGAATCGGCGTCGGCTGGAACAGTCTTTGGGGCTGGCCGCGCCGATCACCTGGCCGCGCCAGGTCCACGGCACCGGCGTGACCAACGCCGACACCCTGCACGCGGCGCTGGAGGCCGGCGACGCGGCCGAGGCCGATGCGGTGGTCAGCAATCAGGCCGGGGTTGTCTGTGCGGTGCAGACCGCCGACTGCCTGCCGGTGGTGCTGGCGACCGCCGATGGCGCGGCGGTGGGGGTGGCGCATGCCGGCTGGCGCGGGCTGGCCGACGGGGTGCTGGAGGCCAGCGTGGAGGCCCTGAAGACGCTGCGCCCGGGGATGCCGATCCAGGCCTGGATGGGGGCGGCCATTGGCCCCGCGGCCTTCGAGGTGGGACCCGAGGTCCGCGAAGCCTTTGTCGCGCACGACCCGGAGGCCGTTGCCGCGTTCTGCCCCGGCGCCGAGGGCCGCCTGCTGGCGGATCTCTACCTGCTGGCCCGGCAGCGCCTGCAGCGGGCCGGGGTGGCGCAGGTCGCCGGTGGCGGACGCTGCACCTTCAGCGAGGCGGATACCTTCTTTTCCTACCGCCGCGATGGCGAGACCGGTCGCATGGGCACGCTCGTCTGGGTCGATCCCGGCCACCTGCGATAACCCCGGCGCTCGGTCCGGCGCGAGGGTTGCCCATGGAGATCGCCGCGTCGCTGCGCGCCTCGCGATGACGGTGCTTTTCCCTGCCCCCGTCATGGCGAGGCCCCGCAGGGGCCGTGGCAACCTCCGCGCGCAGCCCCGACGTTCGTTCGTGACGGTGATGGCGTTTGTCTGATGCGGGCGGTTGCGTCCGTCTATCCTTGAAGGTCGGGGGATTGTCCCCATCATTGGTGTCAGTTCACCCAGATTTGACCGAGGGGTTTCCCAATGCGAATGGATCGCCTGACGACCAAGTTCCAGTCCGCCATCGCGGACGCACAATCGCTCGCGGTAGGCCGCGACCACCAGTTCATCGAACCGGCCCACCTCCTGCTGGCCTTGCTGGACCAGGAGGGCGGCACCATCCGCCACGTGCTCGACCGCGCCGGCGCCAACGTGCGCCAGCTGCGCTCCGCGCTGGGCGAGGCGCTGGACCGCCTGCCCAGGGTGGAGGGTGCCGCGGGCGAGGTGCATGTCTCCAATGACCTGGGGCGCATGCTGAATGTCTGCGACAAGCTTGCCCAGGAACGCAAGGACCAGTACATCCCCAGCGAGCTGTTCCTGCTCGCGGCGATCGCCGAGAAGGCCGGTGTGGGCGAGATGCTGCGCAACGCCGGCGCCAACAAGGACTCCCTGGAGAAGGCCGTGGAAGACATGCGCGGCGGTGCCCAGGTGGACGACCCGAACGCCGAGGAGAACCGCCAGGCGCTGGACAAGTACACCATCGACCTCACCGAGCGCGCCGAGCAGGGCAAGCTCGATCCGGTGATCGGGCGTGACGAGGAGATTCGCCGTTCGATCCAGGTCCTGCAGCGGCGCACCAAGAACAACCCGGTGCTGATCGGCGAGCCCGGGGTCGGCAAGACCGCGATTGTCGAGGGCCTGGCCCAGCGCATCATCAACGGCGAGGTGCCCGAGGGCCTGAAGGACAAGCGCGTGCTTGCGCTGGATCTGGGCGCCTTGCTGGCCGGGGCCAAGTACCGCGGCGATTTCGAAGAGCGGCTGAAGTCCGTGCTCAAGGAGCTCTCGCAGGAAGAGGGTCGCGTGATCCTGTTCATCGACGAGATCCATACCCTGGTGGGCGCCGGCAAGGCCGAGGGCGCAATGGACGCCGGCAACATGCTCAAGCCGGCGCTGGCGCGCGGCGAGCTGCACTGCATCGGCGCGACCACGCTGGACGAGTACCGCCAGAACATCGAGAAGGACGCCGCGCTGGAACGCCGTTTCCAGAAGGTGGTGGTCGACGAGCCCACGCTGGAAGACACCATCGCTATCCTGCGCGGTCTGAAGGAGCGCTACGAGGTCCACCACGGGATCGAGATCACCGACCCGGCGATCGTCGCCGCGGCGCAGCTGTCGCAGCGTTACATCACCGATCGCCAGTTGCCGGACAAGGCGATCGACCTGATCGACGAGGCCAGCTCGCGGATCCGCATGGAGATCGATTCCAAGCCCGAGGTCATGGATCGCCTGGAACGGCGCCTGATTCAGCTGAAGATCGAACGCGAGGCCCTGAAGAAGGAATCCGACGACGCCTCGAAGAAGCGGCTGGATACCCTGGAGGGCGAGATCGATCGCCTGGGGCGCGAGCTCTCCGATCTGGAAGAGGTGTGGAAGTCCGAGAAGGCCTCGGTCTCCGGCGCCGCGCAATTGAAGGAAGAGCTCGAGCGCGCACGTACCGAGCTGGAGACCGCCCGCCGTGCCGGCGACCTGTCGCGCATGTCCGAGTTGCAGTACGGGCGCATCCCGGATCTGGAGAAGTCCCTCGCCATGGCCCACGAGATGGAGAGCCAGGAGACCCAGTTGCTGCGCACCAAGGTGACCGACGAGGAGGTCGCCGAGGTGGTTGCGCGCTGGACCGGCATCCCGGTCTCCAAGATGCTGGAGGGCGAGAAGGACAAGCTGCTGCGCATGGAAGAGGCCGTGGGTGATCGCGTGGTCGGCCAGACGGAAGCCGTGCGCGCGGTGGCCAACGCCATCCGCCGTTCGCGGGCGGGCCTGTCCGATCCGAACCGGCCGAATGGCTCGTTCTTGTTCCTCGGCCCGACCGGGGTCGGCAAGACGGAGCTGACCAAGGCGCTGGCGTCATTCCTGTTCGACACCGAAGAGTCCATGGTGCGCATCGACATGTCCGAGTTCATGGAGAAGCACTCGGTGGCGCGGTTGATCGGGGCGCCCCCGGGCTATGTCGGCTACGAGGAGGGCGGCTACCTGACCGAGGCCGTGCGCCGCAAGCCGTACTCCGTGATCCTGCTGGACGAGGTCGAGAAGGCGCATCCGGATGTCTTCAACGTGCTGCTGCAGGTGCTGGATGATGGTCGTCTGACGGACGGTCATGGGCGCACCGTGGACTTCCGCAACACGGTGATCGTGATGACTTCCAACCTCGGCTCGCAGCAGATCCAGGAGATGGCCGGCGAGGCGAACTACGACGCAATGAAGGCCGCGGTGATGGAGATCGTCGGGCAGCACTTCCGCCCCGAGTTCATCAACCGCGTGGATGACGTGGTGGTGTTCCACCCGCTGGAGCGCGAGCAGATCCGGGCGATTGCCGGCATCCAGCTGCAGTTCCTGCGCAAGCGTCTGGAGGAGCGCGATCTGGGGCTCACCATCACCGACGCCGCGCTCGATCACCTGGGCGCCGCCGGTTTCGACCCGGTGTACGGCGCGCGTCCACTCAAGCGGGCCATCCAGACGCAGATGGAAAACCCGCTGGCGCAGTCGTTGCTGTCCGGCGAATTCGGCCCCGGCGATACCATCGAGGTGGACCTGGCTGGCGACCAGCTTGCCTTTACCCGGGCTGCCGCTGCCGCCTGACCGGGCTGTCGCTGTTCCGATCCAACAAGGCCCGCCCCGTGCGGGCCTTTTTTGGGTCCGGGAGCAGCAGAGCGGGCGAAGGGGCTGGCGGCCGCATCCGGCGGTGGTGATTGGACGGTGACGGGGTCAGTCGTCGTGGCTGGCGTGGGCGTCCACCGGTTCCTCGAACGCGATGAACAGGATGCAGTCCTCGTCCGATGTGCAATGGGTGGTATGTGCCAGCCGGGCCGGTCCGTAGGCATAGGTGCCGGGTCGGAGCACGACCGGATCCTGGTCGTCGTAGTCGACCTGCATCTCGCCGCTGACGAGCACCATGCGTTCGGCGCTGGTGTGCCAGTGGTGGGGCGCGGTGCTGTTGCCGGGGAGGAGGAAGAAGACGTCGGCATTGGGCTGCGCCGGGTCACCTTGCAGCACGGCGAGCCGGCAGCCATCCGGCATGAAGTCCGGGCACGGGCCCCATTCGAGATCGGGGGAATCGGGTTCGTGGATGAAGGCCGGGCCCTGGTCCGCCGTCGCGACCGTCCAGGCGGCGACCAGCGCGAGGGCGGCGGCGGCCGAGGCAAGGCGGGGTATGGCCCCGGGGGGCGGGATATCGTGTTTGAACATGGTGCACCTCCTGTGGGTCGGCTTTACCCGGCACGCTCCGGGGGGAGCGTGTCGTGGTGTGGCTGACCGGGCGGGTGTCCGTCCGGAGCGGCTTTTGCCTGTGAGTCTGGCTGGTTCACGTGGGGGTGACTTCCAAGATCTTGCGGCAGGGGGGCGGATGTTGCGGTGGGTGGGCACCGGGCAGCGCCACGATTGCCGGCTCGCTACACTCGGGGTCTGGGAGCTATCGGATAGGGATGTTCGGAATGGGTGTGTTGCGGGTGTGTGCGGTCCTGGCGGTGGTGTTGGGGCTGGTGGGGTGTTCGCTGCTGGATGCGCGCGAGCAGCTGGCGCGGATGGGCGGGGCCTGTGTGATCAGCGGTACGGTAGGATCGAACGAAGGGGCGGATGAGTCGGAACGGACCGGGCCCTATGTGGTGGCGGTGTTCCGCGAGCCGGTCGCCGGCGCCGTTGTGCCCGAACCGGTGGACCACGTGGTGAGCGCGCGCGGCGGGAGCTGGTTCTTTGCCCTGGAGCCTGGTCGTTACAGCGTGCTGGCCTTCCGCGACGAGGATGGTGATCGCGCGCATCCGGCCGGCGCACCGGTCCAGCACGTCGCGGGCGGCGATTCGCTGGATTGTGGTCCTGGCGGTCGGCTGACCGGGATCGATATCCGCGTGAACGGGAATGATCGCCTGGCGCACGCCATTCGCCTGCCGGATACACGGGGTCCCGGGGACGGCGCGGCGCCGCTGAGCCTGGGTCGGGTGACGGTCTACGGCGAGATCGCCCATCTGGAGGATCCGCGTTTCGCGAACGAGGTGGCGCGGGGCAGCCAGTGGCGCCCTCTGGATTTCGTGCTGGCGGGGTATGCCGGGGTGTACTTTCTTGAGCCATACGATCCCGCTCGGACGCCCGTGCTGTTCGTGCACGGGATGAACGGCTCGCCGCGGGATTTCGCTGGGCTGCTGGAGGGGCTTGACCGAGAACGTTACCAGCCGTGGTTCTACTATTACGCCTCCGGGCTGCCGCTGCAGTCGGCCGCGGCGCACCTGGCACAGGTGGTCGAGGAGCTGGAGGTACGCCACGGCGTCGAGTCACTGCCGGTGGTGGCACACAGCATGGGGGGGCTGATCGCGCGCGGCTTCCTGAACGAGCGCGCCCGGCGCGAGGCGGCGGCGACCGTGCCGGCGATGATCACCCTGTCCACTCCCTGGGCCGGACACGAACGCGCCCAGCGGGGTGTTGATCGTTCGCCGGTGGTCATTCCGGTATGGCGCGACATGGCCCCGGGCAGCGATTACCTGGAAGGCCTGTTCGCGGATGCCAACACGGAGGTGACCGAGCTGCACCTGCTGTTTGGCTACCAGCGCGGGGAGGGAGGTGCGCGCGCCACTGCGGACGGGGTGGTCACTCTCGCCAGCATGCTGCACCCGCCCGCGCAGCGCGAGGCGGCCTCGGTCTTCGGGGTGGCGACCACGCATGCCGGTATCCTGTCGCACCCACTGGTGCTGGAACGGGTGGAAGGGCTGCTGTCCGGCGTGCAGGCCGAGTGAGGCCCTGGCGACCCGGTTGCACCGCGACGGCGCAGCGGGATCGGCGTAGTCTGAAAGGATGACTGCCGCCCGGATCTTCTGGCGGCAGGCCAGCCAACGGGGAGCGCGATGCAGTTGTTCGAGTGCGAGGTCTGTGGGCAGGGGGTGTACTTCGACAACACCTTCTGTACCCGCTGCGGCCACCGGCTGGGATTCCTGCCGGACCGCCTGGAGGTCTCCGCCCTGGTGCCGGCGGGGGAGGCTGTGGGCGCCCGCGGGCGACCGATCCCCGGTGGCCTGTGGCGGGTAGCGGACGAGCCGGACGGGCTGTTTTATCGCCAGTGCCGGCACTATGCGGTAGACGCGGTGTGCAACTGGATGGTGCCACATGAAGAAGCCGAGCCGTTCTGTCGCGCCTGCCGCCTGAATCGCACCATCCCGGACCTCAGTGTGCCGGGCAATGCGCGGCTGTGGGAGCGTCTGGAGGCCGAGAAGCGACGCCTGGTATATGGCCTGTTGCGCCTGGGCCTGCCGGTGGTGCCGCGGAAAAGCGATCCTGGGGGGATTGCGTTTGATTTCCTGGCCGATCCGGCCCCGGAGTTCCGCGAGGGCGGGGGCGTGGTCACCGGTCATTCGCACGGGCTCATTACCATCAATATCGCCGAGGCCGATCCCGCGGTGCGCGAGCGCATGCGCGAGGCGATGGCCGAACCCTATCGCACCATTCTCGGCCACTTTCGCCATGAGTCCGCGCACTACTACTGGGATCGACTGATTCGCGGTAGCCACTGGCATACCGATTTTCGCGAGCGCTTCGGCGACGAGCGCGCGGACTACGACGAGGCCCTGCGGCGCCATTACACCGGTGGTCCGCCGGCGGATTGGCAGGCCTCGTTCGTGTCCGCCTATGCCAGCTCGCACCCCTGGGAAGACTGGGCCGAGACCTGGGCTCACTATATGCACATCGTGGATACGCTGGACACGGCCTCCGCCTACAACATGGACATCGAACCCGTCGCCGGACCGTCGGCGCGGCTGGGCGCGCAGGGGAATCTGCCGGCTTTTGATGCCTATGCCACGGCGGACTTCGATCTGCTTCTGGAGCATTGGCTGCCGCTGGTCAGCGCCCTGAACAGCCTGAATCGCAGCATGGGTCACTCGCATGTCTACCCCTTCGTGCTGACCGCTACCGCGATCGCCAAGCTGGCGTTCGTGCATCAGGTCATTCAGGATTTCCGCATGGGCATCCGCGTACAACCGGCGGGCGCCACCGGCCCTTGATCTGCCGGCCTGGATCGGCAAAGGTCCTGTCCTGAAATACATCCATCGCGCAAGCGAAAGGACGCGAGATGTACAACGTTGCCACCCGCGGCCCGTTCAAGGGGCTGAACCCGCGTGTTGCGCCGCTGGCGCTGATGCTTGTGGTGATCATCGCCCTGCTGGGGGTTTATCGAACCGAGCAGCTGGGCGCAGTGGTGGGGGATGCGCGCGCCTTCGTGACGCCGCTGCTGGAGTGGTACTACGTGGTGATCATGGCCTTCTTCCTGGTCATGGTGATCTGGCTCGGGGTCGGGCGCTACAAGAACGTGCGCCTGGGGCGCGACGACGAGGTCCCGGAGTTCACCACGCTGTCCTGGCTGTCGATGCTGTTCGCCGCCGGCATGGGCGTCGGCCTGCTGTTCTGGGCGGTGGCCGAGCCGCTGTCGCATTACGGCGGCAACCCGTTTCTGGCCGAGAACGGCAACCAGGCGGCCGCCGCCGACATGTCGATGGTGCTGACGTATTTCCACTGGGGGCTGAATGCCTGGGGTGTGTTCGCGCTGCTGGCACTGATCCTGGCCTATTTCAGCTTCCGCAAGGGCCAGCCGCTGGCGCTGCGCTCGGCCCTGCACCCGCTGATCGGCAAGTACAGTCATACCTGGCCGGGCGATCTGGTGGATCTGCTCGCCATCGTGGCCACGGTCTTCGGGATCGCAACGACTCTGGGGCTGGGTATCCAGCAGCTGGAGGCCGGGTTGGCGCATACCGTGGGCCTCTCGCTGGAAGGGGATCGCGGTCTCCTGCTGCTGACGGCGCTGCTGACGGTGACTGCGATCGTGTCGGTGGTGGCCGGGATGCAGGCCGGGGTGCAGCGGGTCAGCCAGGCCAACCTGTGGCTCAGTGTCGCTCTGCTTGGGCTACTGCTGGTATGGGGTCCAACCCAGTACTTGCTGGCCTTGGTGGTGCAGTCCAGTGGTAGTTACATGCAGAACCTGCTGGGGCTGTCGCTGTACACCCATGCTCACCACCTGGACGAGTGGCACTCCGACTGGACGGTCTTCTACTGGGGCTGGTGGCTGGCCTGGGCGCCGTTCGTCGGGCTGTTCATCGCGCGCATCTCGCGCGGGCGCACGCTGCGCGAGTTCGTGATGGGTGTGCTGCTGGTGCCGACCCTGATCACCTTCTTCTGGCTCGCACTGCTGGGCGGTACGGCCCTGCACGCCGAGGTCGAGGGCATCGCGAACATTGCCGATCAGGTGGCGGAGGATCTGACCATGGCGACCTTCGCCACCATGGAGACCCTGGAACCCTGGTTGATCGCGAAGAGCGGGGCCGTCCTGATTACGGTGCTGATCGCGACCTACCTGTTGACCTCGGCCAATGCCGGCATCGTGGTCATCAACACCCTGCTGGCCCATGGGTCCACCGAACACCGGGCGATTCACCTGATCCTGTGGGGCGCGATGATCGGGCTGGTGACCGGCGTGCTACTGCTGGCCGGCGGGCTGGAGGTCCTGCAGAACGCAGTCATCCTGGCCGCGCTGCCGTTCTCGCTGGTGATGCTGATGATGGTGGTGGGCCTGATGCGTGCCCTGGAAGACGAGCGCTATGCCCCACGCCCGGGCGAGCATACGGTCGCACCCAGCGAGCCGTGGACAATTCCGCCGGATCGCGTCCACGAGGACTTTGACATGGACGACGATGCCCCCGAGGCCCGTGACGAAGACGACGACCCTCGTCGCTCCTGACGGTCCCAGTTTTCCACCACGAAGCACACGAAGAGGGTCAAAAGCCTTTGAACCACAGAAGGCACAGAGAAAAGAAAGGAACGCGGTAACGCCTGGGTGGCGAAGGCGCCGTTCGATCCGCCTTGCCCTTCAACCCTGATTTTCTCCGTGCCCTCTGTGGTTCAAATCGCTCTTGAACTTGACCTTCTTCGTGCCTTCGCGCGCTTCGTGGTGCACACACCAGGGAGGGAAAGGCCCGCGCATCTTGCGTTCACTTTCGGGGTGGCGGGGCTTGCCGTAGCCTGTGCGCAACGATTTCACGAACCGCGAGAGGAACCCCATGAGCGATACCCTGCAGTTGTCCGGCGAGTTGATTCAGAAGGTCCAGGATCTGCTGACCGAGGTAGACCCGAAGGCGCAGCAACCCATCGTGGCCGTGCAGTACCTGAGCGCGATCACCGGGTTCATGGTCGCGCAGATGCCGGAGTCGGTGAACGAGCGCAAGGAGTACCTCAAGCAGCTCTCCGAATTTACCGAGTCGGTGTTCGTGGACGTCGAGAGCCGCAAGCAGTCCGCCCCGCCGCCGCAGGAGGCCAGTGGCGTGTGGCGCCCCGGCGAGAACTGAGCGCCACGGGCCATGCCGTCGGGCGTGGCCGCAACCGGGGGCGGCGCAACCTCGGCGATCTTGTGAAGGCGGCGGTCAGTTGTTCCCGTCGCCTTTGTTTTTGTCCTTGCGCATCTGGCGCAGCATGGCTTCCTGTTCGTTGAAGCTGGGCATGCGGCGCTTGCCGCCGGCGTCACGGGCCGGGTCGTTGCGACCGGCCAGGCCTGATTGCCCGGGCTTTTCGGCTTCCTTGATCTGCTGGTATTCGTCCAGTTCGCGGCGGGCGTCTTCGTCGCTGGTGTAGCGGCCACGGTAGTTCTGCGGTGGCTTGTGGCCCTTGCGCAGGAAGAGCTGCTTGCGTAGCTCCTTGTTGTAGTCGGTCACCCGACGGTCGATCCACCACAGGTCCACCAGCGCCCATGACACGCCAATAATCAGCGGTAGCAACCACCAGGCGGCGGGGCCAAATCCGGCGAGGGCCAGGGTGGCCGCACTGAGTGCCAGGAAGCCGGCGCCGCCCAGCGGCTCGCGCAGGTAGAAGCGATGCAGCCCGAGCGGGAACAGGATCCACGCAGCGTAGGCCGCAGGGCGGGTGCGCATCTCGCGAGCGAGGCGGGCGTTGACCGCCTGCAGGCCGCCACCTTCCAGGTCCAGTTCCTTCCAGGCCTTGCTCATGCGGTTCTCCGTTGCGTTCGCGTGTGAGGGCCACGGTAGTCCGACCGGAGCGTACGGGCGATTGTGCGGGTGTCGCGCGGGGCTTTTGCGGACGCGGGTTCAGTCCTCTTCGCGGGTGGCGTCGCGCTCCAGCAGCCGGCGCACAGTGTCGTGCACCGGGCGGCCTTGGTAGAGCACCGCGTGCACTTCGGCGCAGATCGGCATGTCCACTTCCAGTGCCTTCGCCCGCGCCACAGCGACCCGGGCGGTCTCTACGCCCTCCACCGACTGTCCCACCCGCGCGCGGGCGGTGTCGAGATCCAGGCCTTCGCCCAGCATCCGGCCCAGGCGCCGGTTGCGCGACTGGTTATCGGTGCAGGTGAGGATCATGTCCCCCAGTCCGGAGAGGCCGGTGAGGGTGGTCGGACGGGCGCCGACCGCCGCGCCGAAGCGCTGGATCTCGGCCAGCCCACGGGTCATCAGTGCGGCGCGCGCATTGGCCCCGAACCCGGCGCCGTCGGCAATACCGGTGGCCACCGCGAGCACGTTCTTCAGCGCGCCGCCCAGTTCCACGCCGATCACGTCCGTATTGCGGTACAGGCGCAGCGAGCGCCCGTGCAGGGCCGCAACCAGTGCGTCCATGTGCCCCTCGTCGCTGGAGGCGACCGACAGTGCGGTGGGTTGCTCCTGTGCGACCTCGGCGGCAAACGAGGGGCCGGAAATCAGGGCGGGCGGGCGCTCCCGCCCGAGTTCCTGTTCGGCAATCTCGTGCAGCCAGGCCCCGGTCGCCGTCTCCAGGCCCTTGGTGGCCCAGGCCACAATCTGCGCGCGCGCCAGCCGTGGGGCCAGCCAGCGCAGGGTCTCGCGGAACGCGCCGGAGGGGACCGCGATCAGGACCAGATCGCGGTCATCGACGATTGCCGGGTCGGCGCTGACGCGCAGGTTGTCCGGGAAGCGGTGGCCGGGCAGGTAGCGGGCGTTCTCGCGCTGGTGCTGCAGGCGCGTGGCGGTATCGTCCCCACGCACCCACAGGGCGACGTCGGCATGCAGGCGGGCCGCATGCAGCGCCAGCGCCGTGCCCCAGCAGCCGCCTCCGAGGACCGCGATACGCATCGGTTGCGCCTCGCGTCAGGCCTGTTGCGTGGGCTCGGCCTGTTCCCCGCCGGCCTGTTGCTTCTGTTCCTGCAGGTGCTGGGCATACAGCGACTCGAAGTTGACCGGCTGTAGCAGGAGCTGCGGGAAGCCGCCCTTCAGTACCAGGTCGGCCACCGTTTCGCGGGCGAACGGGAACAGCACGTTGGGGCAGTAGGCACCCAGCAGGTGGTTGCGCTGATCCTCGGCAAAATTGCGCACGATGAACACGCCGGCCTGCTTGATTTCGACCAGATAGGCGGTCTTGCCGTCGGATTCGGTGGTCACGGTCAGGCCCAGTTCCACCTCGAAGGCGCCGGCGGCCTCGTCGATCGGACGTGCGTTGGTGTTCAGCTGGATGTTGGTCTCGCCCTTCCACTCGCGCATGAATACCTCGGGGGATTCCGGCGCCTCGAAGGACAGGTCCTTGATGAAGACCTTCTGGATGGAGAAGTCGGGCCGGTCACTCTGTTCGGCCTGGGTCGCGCCGTTGCCGCTCTTCGGGGAATTCTTCTCTTCAGCCATGATGTTGTCTCGCAGTCGTCTGGAATCGGGGCATTGTAAGGGGGATGAGCGGTGTTTTTCGGGGTCGCCGGGGCGATCCCGTTTGCCGCCCGTTGCCGGCGGCGGCGCGTGTTATCCGGAGGCGTTGTCGGTCGGGGCTTCGAGGCCGGCCTCACTGGCCAGGCGCGCCAGTTGGCCGTTACTGTCCATCGCCTGCAGTTCGTCGAAGCCGCCGATGTGTGTGTCGCCGAGAAAGATCTGCGGGACCGAGCTGCGGCCGGCGGCGCGCTGTTCCATCTCCGCGCGCAGACCGGGTTCGCGGTCGACGGCGTACTCCGCGAACGGGTAGCCACGCTGATTGAGCAGGCGCCGCGCGAGCAGGCAGAATGGACAGCGCCCGCTGGAGTAGACCTCGAACTGCATTACTTCTTCTTGATGGGCATGTTGGCCGATTGCCAGGCCTGGATGCCGCCCTGCAGGTTGACTACGTCCTCGAACCCGGCCGCGGTCAGTTGCTGCGCGGCGCTGGCGGAGCGGTTGCCGCTGCGGCAGTACACCACCACCGGCTTGTCCTTGTATTTCTCGATGTCGCCCATGCGCTTTTTCAGGCTGCCGAGCGGGATATGCTTGGCGCCGCCGATGCGCCCGGAGGCGACTTCGTTGTCCTCGCGCACGTCCAGTACCAGGGCGTCGTCCTGGTTGATCACGCGCACCGCCTCGACCGGCGAGAGCGAGCGATACTTGCGGTTCAGGCGTCGCAGTTCGACGAACAGGATCATCCCGATCACCGCCAGCAGGGCGCCGGTCAGGATGGGGTGGTTGGCGAGAAATTCGGGCAGGCGTTCAAGCATTCGGGAGACCGGATCGGAGGGGTGGGTGTCAGGAACTGCAGAAAACGTCCTGCATCATACCGATCAGGCGCAGGGTCCGGGAGTCCCCCACCCGGTAGTAGACCCGGTTGGCGTCCTTGCGCGTGGCGAGGATGCCCTTGTCGCGCAGGATGCCGAGATGCTGCGAGATGTTGCTCTGCGACGTCCCGACCTGATCGACGATTTCCTGTACGCTGATTTCGCGATCGCCGAGAATGCAGAGGATCTTCAGACGCAGCGGGTGGGACATGGCCTTGAGCGAGCGCGAGGCCCGCTCGATGTCTTCGTCCTGGGACATCAAACCGTCTTCGACGTACATTTCGTCTTCAACCGTTTCGTTGCTCACGGCATGCCTCTCTTGCTCGCGAGGGAAGGCCCTCGCAACTGGGTCAGAATATAAGAACCTAAACGTACCCCGATATGCGAATTTGCGCAATCTTGAGTCATCCAAGCGGTTCACGCGCCCTTTTGTGGTGCGGTGTGTTGCTCTGTTTTCTGTGGCCGGTCGTCGCCGTGGCGCTGGAACCGGAGGCGGAGCTGCGCGAGACGCGCGAGGCCATCCAGGACCTGGAGCGTAGCCAGGAAGAGCGTTACGCGGCCCTGCAGCAGCTGGAAGGGCTGCTCGCGGAGGCTGCTCGCGGGACCGAGGCCTCGCGCCAGGAGCTGCGCGAGCTGGCGCGGGCGCGTTCGCGTCAGGAGGTGGTGGTCGCCGACCAGGAGGACCGTGTGGACGAGGCCCGGGAGCGGCTGGAGGCAGAACGCCGCGCCGCGGCCCGCCTGGTGCGCGATCAGTGGCAGGGCGAACGCCATCCCGGACGCAGCGACGGTCAGGCCGCGGAGCACCGCCATCAGGCCGCGTTTGCCGCGCGCATCCGCGAGGCGCGCGAGCAGGCCCTGGTCGTGTTGCGCGACCGCATCGAGGCGCTGGAGACGGCGCGCGAGAACCTCGCGCGGGAGCGGGCGGTGCTGGCAGAACGGGAAGAGCAGGCCCGCGCGGCGGTCGCGGATCTGGAACGCGAGGAGGCGCACCAGCGCCAGGCGATGGCGGAGCTGGAGGCGGTGATCGAGGACGAGTCGCTGGAACTGGAGCGCCTGGCGCGCAATGCCGAGACCCTGGAGACGGTGATCGAGGAGGTCGAGGCTCGCAGCGCGGCGCGTGCCGCGGCACCCCGCGAGTCCACCCCCGAACGGCCGGACGTGGCCTTCGTGGAATTGGAGGGCGAGCTTCCGCGTCCGGCCGAAGGCCGCGTGATCCGCAGTTTCAACGAGTCCCGTGGTAGCCGCCTGCGCTCGCGCTGGCGTGGCGCGGTGCTGGCGGTCGATAACGGCACGGCGGTACGCGCGGTGCACTACGGCCAGGTGGTCTACGCCGACTGGATGCAGGGCTACGGCTTCCTGGTGATCGTCGATCATGGGGAGCGCTACCTGACGCTCTACTCCAATGTAGAGGAGATCCTGGTTGCAGAAGGCGAGACCGTGGGTGCTGGCGAGCAACTGGCCGTGGCGGGCGAGGGCAGCGAGGCGATTGCGCCCGGGCTTTACTTCGAGATCCGTCACAACGGCGGACCATTGAACCCCGAGAGCTGGTGGCCCTCTCAGTAGAGGGAAAAAGATGGAATGCGCCCATGCCCCGGCAAAAGGCCGATCGGTGGCGTGCATTCAGGCAGCCGTCACATTGCGGGTGCTACCATCTTCACACAAATCACCTCAAGTGAACGAGGAAAGGTAATGAGCAAGTCTTGTCGCACCGGATACTCCCTGATCGTCGGACTGGTTGTCGGGGTCATGTTGAGTGTCTCGGTGGCGGTCTACGCCGACCGCGACAATGGCGCGCAATCCGCTTTGCCAGTAGAAGATCTGCAGCGCTTCACTGACGTATACATGCGCATCAAGCGCAATTACGTCACCGAGGTCGAAGACAAGGATCTCCTGGACAATGCGATCCAGGGGATGCTGTCCGGCCTTGACCAGCATTCGGCCTATCTGGACGAACAGGACTTCGAGGACATGCAGGTCGGGACCTCCGGCGAGTTTGGCGGTCTGGGCATCGAGGTTGGCATGGAAGACGGCTTCGTCAAGGTCATCGCGCCGATCGATGACACCCCGGCCAGCCGTGCCGGGGTCGAGGCCGGTGACCTGATCATTCGCCTGGATGGCGAGTCGGTGAAGGGTATGTCCCTGTCCGACGCGGTCGCCAAGATGCGCGGCGAGAAAGGCTCGGACATCACCCTGACCATCCTGCGCGATGGCGAGGACCGCCCGAAAGAAATCACCATCACCCGCGACGTGATCCAGGTGCAGAGCGTGCGCTCCGAGATCCTGGAGGACGGCTTTGGCTACGTACGCATCAGCAATTTCCAGCAGCGCACGGCACGTGACCTGGTGCGGGCGATCGAAGACCTGCAGGAACAGGGCGAGCTGCAGGGGCTCGTGCTGGATCTGCGCAACAACCCCGGTGGCATTCTGACGGGCGCTGTGGGCGTCTCGGACGCCTTCCTCGAAGAAGGCCTGATCGTCTACACCGAAGGTCGGCTGGAGGATTCGCAGTTCCGCTACCAGGCCTCGCCGGGGGATGTTCTCAAGGGCGCGCCGATGGTCATCCTCGTCAATCGCGGATCGGCCTCCGCCTCCGAGATCGTGGCGGGTGCGTTGCAGGACCACCGGCGGGCCGTGGTTATGGGTCAGAACACCTTCGGCAAGGGTTCAGTGCAAACCATCCTGCCGCTGACCCAGAACACCGGGATCAAGCTGACCACCGCGCGTTACTTCACGCCTGATGGCCGTGCCATCAACGAGGACGGGATTGACCCGGACATCCGCCTGCAGCAGCTCGTGGTGCAGCGCTCCGACAGCGAAAATGGCGGTGCCCGCATGGGCCGTGACGGCCTGCCGGAATCTGTGGATGCGGACGAAGACAATGGCGAGACGTTGGCCGAGCGCGATTACGGTATGAACGAGGCGCTGAATCTCCTGAAGGGCCTGAACTTCTACAACCGCCGCTGAGCGCGGTGGACAGGGAGGATTGATGCCGAACGTACTGGTGCCCCTGGCCGCCGGGGCCGAGGAACTGGAGGCGGTCACGATCATCGACCTGCTGCGCCGGGCGCAATTCGAGGTCACCGTGGCCGGGCTGGAGCCGGGGCCGGTGACCTGCTCGCGGGGCACGGTGATCCAGCCGGATACCACGGTTGATCAGGTGCTGGATCAGTCCTTTGACCTGATCGTCCTGCCGGGTGGCCTGCCCGGCGCCAATCACCTGCGCGACGACGCCCGGGTGCAGGGTTTGCTGCGGGCGCAGGCCGAACGCGATGGCCACTTGGCCGCGATCTGTGCCGGGCCCAAGGCGCTGGCCGAGGCCGGGCTGCTGGAGGGGCGCACCGTGACGGCCTTCACCGGCGCGCTGGACGAGGCGGGGATCCCGTCCACTGGCGCCCCGGTGGAGATCGACGGGCGCCTGATCACCGGCCGTGGCCCGGGTGCCGCGATGGACTTCGCCCTGACCCTGATCGAACAGCTCGCCGGCCGCGAGGCCCGCGACGCCGTCGAGGGCCCGCTGCTAAGGCCCTGATGGTCTTAGCCACGAAGCGTACGAAGACCCGAAGGAAGACACGAAGAGGGTAGGATGTGTTGAGCGCAGCGAAACGCATCGGGGCCCGGATCATTCCGTGAGGCCGATGCGATTCGCTGCGCTCATCCTCACCCTGCCCGCTGCAAAACGATCGTGGCCTTTCTGATACGCCTCAAAAGGCCCGATGGAGGTCGTCAACACCCGCTGTTTCGTGCGCGATAGCGCGTCGTCCCCGGACGGGGCGCCAACTCTGTGGTGGAAGCTTTTGACCTTCCTCGTGCGCTTCGTGGTGGATTCGCCCTTCGTTCTTGAGCTATCCCACGGTCGCGTAGCGGGTGGCGGTGCCCAGCCAGCGTTCGATCAGGGCGGCGGCGCGCGCCGGGTCCTTCTCGATGCGTGCGGCAAGGGTGGTGGCCTCGTCGAGCAGGTCCTGGTCGCGTGACCAGTCGGCGACGCGGAAGCTGCGATCGCCAGTCTGGCGCGTGCCCAGCAGTTCGCCCGGACCGCGCAGCTTGAGATCCACCTCCGCAATCTCGAAGCCGTCGTCGGTGCGGCGCATCGCCTCGAGGCGCTCGCGGGCGGTATCGCCCAGTGGCGGACGGTAAAGCAGCACGCAGGCCGAGGCGGCACTGCCGCGCCCGACCCGGCCGCGGAGCTGGTGCAGCTGCGACAGCCCCATGCGTTCGGCATTCTCGATGATCATCAGGCTGGCGTTGGGGACGTCGACGCCGACCTCGATCACGGTAGTCGCCACCAGCAGGTCGATCGCGCCCGCGCGGAAGCGCTCCATCACCGCATCGCGCTCGGGTCCCTTCATGCGTCCGTGGGCCAGTCCGATGGTCAGCTCCGGCAACGCCTCGCGCAGGCGTTCGGCGGTGGCCTCGGCCGATTCCGCCTCCAGTTGTTCCGATTCCTCCACCAGCGGGCAGACCCAGTAGGCCTGGGTGCCGGAGCCGCAGGCGGCGCGGATGCGTTCGATGACCTCGTCACGGCGCTCGTGGCTGATCAGCGCGGTGCGTACCGGGGTGCGCCCGGGCGGGCGTTCGTCGATGACCGAACTGGCCAGTTCCGCGTACAGGGCCATGGCCAGCGTGCGCGGGATCGGGGTGGCGGTCATGATCAGCTGATGCGGCATCCGGCCGTTGCCCTTGTCGCGCAGGGCCATGCGCTGGTGCACGCCGAAGCGGTGCTGTTCGTCGATGATTGCGAGCCCCAGATGATGAAACCGCACCTCCTCCTGAAACAGGGCGTGGGTTCCGATCGCGACCTGGCGCTGCCCGCTGGCCAGTTCCGCGAGCAGTTGGCCGCGCTCGCTGGCCGTCTGGCGTCCGCCCAGCCAGGCGATCGCGACGCCCAGTGGTTCCATCCACTGGGCAAGATTGCGCCCGTGCTGGCGGGCGAGTAGTTCGGTCGGGGCCATGAACGCCACCTGATAGCCGGCCTCTACCGCCGCCAGCGCGGCTGCGACCGCGACCAGGGTCTTGCCGGAGCCGACATCGCCCTGGACCAGACGGTTCATCGGCTGCGGGCGCGCGAGGTCGGCCAGGATCTCTTCGGTAACACGCTCCTGTGCGCCGGTGGGTTCGAAGGGGAGCTGCCCGCGCAGTTGTTGCCACAGCGCCCCCGGGGACTGGATGACCGGGGCGCTGCGTGTGTCCGCGGGCATCCGGCTCTGCTGCATGCGCGCGAGTTGGTGGGCGCAGAGCTCTTCCAGGGCCAGCCGCGTGCGCGCCGGGCTGCGGTTCTCCGGGGTGTCCAGGGCGGCCAGTGCGTCGGCCTGCGCCGGTGGGTGATGGAGCTGCTCGAGGGCGCTATGCAGGCCAGGCAGGCCCTGCCGGGGCAGTTCCGGAAGCAGGTCGGGCAGGGCCTGCATCCCCGGCAGGGCGTGCGCGACCAGCTGGCGCAGCAGCTTTTGCGACACGCCCTCGGTGGTCGGGTAGATCGGGGTCAGGTGCGACTCCATCGCCGGCGGGCTATCGCCCACGGTCTGGATCTCCGGGTGCACGCACTCCAGTGCGCCGGGCATGCCGCGGGGCTCGCCGAAGGCGCGGATGCACGTGCCGGGGCTCAGGCGGCGCTGCTGGTTGGCCCCGAAGTGAAAGAACCGCAGCAGGACCTGGGCCTGGCCGTCGGCCAGGGTGACCACCAGCATGCGCCGGCGGCGGTGGACCACCTCGGAGTGGGTGACGCGCCCCTCGAACAGTGCAGTCAGCCCCGGACGCAGCGCGGCAATCGGCGTCAGGCGCGTGCGATCCTCGAAGCGCAGGGGCAGATGGAACAGCAGGTCCCCGGCCTGCTCCAGACCCAGACGCTCCAGTCGTTCCGCCACCGCCGGGCCGACACCCTTCAGCGCGGTCAGCGGGACCTGCAGCTCCACCGGTTGGGTTCGCGCAGCGCGATCAGTCGCGCGGGCACCAGGCGATGGCGTCCATTTCCACCTGGGCGCCCTTGGGCAGGGCGGCCACGCCGATCGCGGCACGTGCCGGGTAGGGCTCGTTGAAGACTTCGCTCATGATCTTGTTCACAAGCGGGAAGTGAGCCAGGTCGATCAGGAAGATGTTCAGTTTGGCGATATCGGCGGTGCTGGCTCCCGCCGCCTCCAGGACAGCCTGGAGGTTGGCGAACACCTGGCGGATCTGGTCCTCGATGCCGCCGTCGACCAGTTCCATGGTGGCCGGGTCCAGCGGGATCTGGCCGGACAGGTACAGGGTGTCGCCGGTACGCACGGCCTGCGAGTAGGGGCCGATGGCGGCCGGGGCGTTTTCGGTCTGGATGATCTCGCGCGACATGTGGACTCCTTGTACTGCCGGGTTGAATCTTGATAGGGCCGCGATTGCTGCATGCGGACCCGCCATTCTACTGATCAATCCGCACGCGTGTGCGGTCGGGGGGCTCGGCAGCCGTGCACGCGGGCGGCTACACTGCGGGCCACATCCGTAACGACAAAAGGAAGCAGGCAATGACGGGATACGCACTGGCAAACGTGCTGCATGTACTGGCCGTGGTGATCTGGGTGGGCGGTATGTTCTTCGCTTACATGTTCCTGCGCCCGGTGGCCGGGCAGCAGCTCGAGGGGCCGGCGCGGCTGAAGCTCTGGGAGGGTGTGTTCGCGCGCTTCTTCCCCTGGGTCTGGGCCTCGGTCCTGGTGATCCTGGTGACCGGCTTCTACCTGATCTTCGGGGTGTTCGGCGGCATGGGTGATGTGCATCCCAGCGTGCACACCATGCTGCTGCTGGGTCTGATCATGATGGCGATCTTCGCCCATGTGTTCTTCGCCCCTTATCGGCGCATGCGCAAGGCGATTGCGGCAAACGATACCGAGGAAGGCCTCCGCCGGCTGGGGCAGATCCGCATCCTGGTCGGGATCAACACCGTCATCGGTCTGGTGACGATCGTGGTCGCTTCCGGCGGTCGCCTGCCGCTGTAGGCGGCACGCTACTTGCCTAGCCCCGGGTGCCATACCAGCCGGGGCCGAGCCGGCGGTTCCAGCAGCACGGCTGCGTTCTGGCCGAAGGCCTCCAGCCAGCGCGCCAGCAGGTCGTCGGGCAGGTCCGCGATGGCCAGGCCCGGTTCGTCCGGCCACTGGCCGCGCGGGTCGCGATTGCGGGCAGGCCATGCGCGCAGGCCGTGCTCGGCCACGGTCTGCTCCAGCCGGCGCTGGCGTTGGATGTTTTCACCCTCGGTGCTCGGGCGGCTGCCCGGATTGCAGGCGGTGAACAGGACCAGGCGCTGCATGTCCCGCTTGGCCATCCAGGTCGTGACATCCTCCGCGGGCTGGTCGATGTACAGAACTCGGCTGCTGCCCTCGATCTCCAGGCAGTAGGCGGCGCTTAGGTAGGCCTTCTCCAGTGTCGCCAGCTGCGCTACGGGAGCGGGCGACTCCGCGTGCGCGGCGGACATCCGGTCGCGGTATTTGCTTGTATTGGTGGACATCTCGCGGCACCCTCCCCGCCTGGATCGTGCGGATGTGGTCGATCAAACAGGGGGAGCGGGATGCGCGTCAAGGATGCGACAGCGGTTTGTGGTGCCTCGTCGGGTGCGGGTGCGTCCATAGACCGGCCCGTCCCCGGCTGGGATTGAGACGCGATGGCCCCGCGTCCCTTCGTTCCCGGGCTGACCGGCGCCTTTGTTGTGGTGCTGCTGCTGGTCGCGGTGGTCGCCGTCGCCAGCTGGCTTCGGGTGCAGCAGCTGCAGTACGACGTCCAGGCCCTTACCGAGGAATACGTGCAGAAGGTGGACCGCGTGCATCGCATGCGCAGCCTCGTGCGCGAGCGCATGCTGCGCGCCTCGCTGGTGATCAGTGCCGAGGACCCGGCACTGCAGGATCGCTACCAGCGGGAGTTTCGCGAGCTGGCCGAGCGCTTCCTGGACGCCCGCGAGGGTGCGGAATTACTGGCTCGGACCCCACGCGACGCCGCGCTGCTGGCCGAACTGCGTGCGCTGACCGCGACCGGTGCCCCGATCCTGTCCGAGCTCCTCGACGTTGCCCTGGCGGGTGGGCGCAACGAGGCGCTGGCGATCCTGTATGCGGACGCAATGCCGGTGCAGGAGGATGTGCTGGAGCAGATGGAGGCCATCCTCGCGGCCTTCGAACGTGATAACGAGGAGGCGGTGGCGGCCATGGCGCAGCGCCATGAACAGGCGCAGCAGGTGATGCTGGTAGCCACCGTCCTGACCATGCTGATGATTGCGCTGATGTGGGTGCGGGTGCGCCGGAGGATCTGGCGTGATCACGCCGCCTTGCACAAGGAACTGGAGGGGCGCCAGCAGATCGAGGCGCGCCTGCGCGAGACGCAGGCCGGGCTCGAGGCGGCGGTGGCCAGGCGAACCGCGGCCCTGCAGGAGACCACCGAGCGCCTGGAAGAGGCCCAGCGGATTGCCGGGGCCGGTTACTGGGACTGGGATATTCGTGGTCTGCGGATGAACTGGTCCACGCATGTATTCGATCTGTTCGGCCTCGACCCGCAAACCGATACCGCGGGATTCGAGGCCTACATGCGAGCCATCCATCCCGACGACCGTACGCGGGTGCGCCGCGCTACCAACGAGGCGCTGGATCACGAGGCCTATTACCGGGTGGATCACCGGGTGGTGCGCGCGGACGGCGGGCTGCGCCATGTGCGGGTCGAGGGCGAAATCGATCGGGACGCCCAAGGCCGCGCCGTGCAGGTCCTCGGGATGGTCCGTGACATCACCCGCGACAAGGCCTCCGAGGAGCGCCTGTGGCACCAGGCCCATCATGACTCCCTGACCGGCCTGCCCAATCGCAGTCTGCTGCAGGAGCATATTCAGCAGGCCCTGCGCCGGGCCCAGCGCGCCGGCACCGGCCTGGCCCTGGTGGTCTGCGATCTCGACGGCTTCAAACCCATCAACGATCGCCTGGGACACGATGCCGGCGACGTGATGCTCGTGACCGTGGCGCGGCGTCTGCGCGAGGGCGTGCGCGAGAGCGACGTGGTGGCCCGCGTGGGCGGCGACGAATTCGTGCTGCTGCTGGAGAATGTGCGTGATCCGGATGCGGTGACGGGGGTCGGACTCAAGCTGATCGAACGCTTCGAGGAGCCGGTGGAGGTGAATCGCGAGTCGGTTCGCGTCGGGCTCAGCATGGGGGCGGTGCTCTACCCCGAGGACGGGGACGATGTGGAGGCGTTGCTGCAGCGCGCCGACCGCGCGATGTACGTGGCGAAGGAGGAAGGCGGCAGCCGGATCGTGCTGTTCCGGGAATGCTCCGGAGAGGAGCGCCGGCCAACGGATCTGTCCCTGCGCCGGCGCGGCGCGCTGGGTTGCGGGCTGGAAGACCCGGCCGCTCGCGACTGAATCGGCCGGCCTCGGCTACGGCCGATGCAGTCGCGCGACGAATTGTTCGTGTGTCAGCGGCGCGCTGAACAGGAAGCCCTGGAACCGGGTGCAGCCCAGGGCCAGGAGCTGCTCCCGCTGCTCCGGGTGCTCCACGCCCTCGGCGATGACGTCGAGCTCCATGTTGCGGGCAATGTCCACGATGTTTTCGATCAGGGTCCGGTCACCGCCGGCCAGCAGTTCCTTGACGAAGGATTTGTCGATCTTCAGCTCGTCCACCGGCAGGTCGCGCAGGTAGGCGAGCGAGGAATAGCCGGTCCCGAAGTCGTCCAGGGCGATGCGCATGCCGAGCCGGCGCAGCGCGCCCAGCTTGGTGATGGCGTCCGGCAGGTCGCGCAGCAGGCCGGACTCGGTGACCTCCAGGGTCAGGGCGTGGCCGTCCACCCCGTGTCGGCGCAGCCGCGCCTGAAACTGGTCGACGAAGTCCGGGCGCGCCAGTTGCCAGGGCGAGAGATTCAAGGCCAGGCGAGGTGGCTGCAGGTTCCCGGCCTGCCACTGCGACAGCTGCATCAGGGCGTGTTCCAGGACCCAGTTGCCGACCCCGTGGATCAGGCCGGTCTCCTCGGCGACCGGGATGAAGAGATCTGGCGGGACCTGGCCCATCTCCGGGTGCTGCCAGCGCAGCAGGGCCTCGGCTCCGATCAGGCGCTCGGCGGCATCGAACTGCGGTTGGTAGTGCAGGTCCAGCTCGTCACGTTCGGCCGCTTGTCGTAGCCCGTCCTCGATCTGCAGGCGGGCATGCGCCTCGTCCTGCAGTGCATGGCGGTAGAACTGCACGCCGCCGCGGCCGGCACGCTTGGCCTGGTACAGGGCGATATCGGCGTGGCGCAGGGCTTCTGCCGAGCTCTCGCCGGCGTCGGGATAGCATACGCAGCCGAGACTGGCGCCGACCCCGAAGGTGCGTTCGCCGATGATGATCGGGCGCTGCAGGGCCTCCAGGATGCGCTCGGCGATTGCCTGCAGTTCCGGCTCCAGGGTCTCGCGTACCCGGGCGCAGGGGGGCAGGACAACGGCGAACTCGTCGCCACCCAGGCGCACGATCAGCGCATCCTCGGGCGCATGGCTGCGCAGGCGGTCCGCCACCGCGCCCAGCACGGTGTCGCCTACCGCATGCCCCAGGGCGTCGTTGATGGTCTTGAAGTGGTCCAGGTCGATCAGGATCAGCCCGCCATGCAGGTGGTCGGCGGTGGCCTCCTCGATATGGTGGGTCAGGTCGTCGTGCAGGCGGGTGCGGTTGGCCAGCCCGGTCAGGGAGTCGTGGTAGGCCAGGGCATGGATGTGTTCCTCGGTGTGCAGGCGTTCCAGTTCGGCCCCTGCGCGGTCGGCCATGATCCCGAGGATCTCCATCGCCTTGTCGACATCCTCCACCGGATATCGGTTGACCATGGCGATGTGCCCCAGCAGCGTGCCCTGGCTGTCCAGCAACGGAGCCCCCAGATAACTCTCGGCGTCCATCTCCACCAGCATCTCGTCGGCCGGAAAGCGCTGTTGTACGTCGCAGGGGTAGATACAGGTACCGATCTCCAGCACACGTTCGCAGGGGGTCTCGGCGAGGTCGTAGCGCAAGTTCTCCACGATCTGCCCCGCGGTGCACAGGGCGACGGTCTCTACCACGCCGGGTTTTTCCGGATCCTCGATGCCGATCAGGGCATGGTCGGCAGCGAACAGGTTGCTCAGCTTGAGAACCAGCTGCTGGAAGAACTCCTCGCGCGAGCGCGCCTGCAGCCCCTCGGCGATCAGGCGCAGGGCGTCCTCGCTGCGGTGCGCGGCGGTGATGTCCTCCTGCATCACGATCACATCCTGTACCTCGCCGCGGGCATCCTGCAGTGGGTAGATGCAGCCCCGCAGCCAGCGCTCGGGGGTGATGAGCGGGGTGGTCTGGGTTGCCGGGCCGGGGTCGGCGGGTTCGGCCGACTGGTCGGGGCGGGCTGGCGGGGTGTAGGGCAGAGGGCCGATCTCGCGGTAGTGTCCGCGCAGGGCATCCTTGAGCGGTTCGTGGATGTGCCGGTCGATGGCATTCGGGCGGTCCAGAACGTTGCCGCCCGGCAGGGAGGCTTGTGCGCCGTGCATGGTTTTCCAGGCGGCGTTGCACTGGCGGATCTCGCCCTGCGGTGTGAGTACCTGGATGCCGACCGGGGATTGCTCCACCAGCGCCCGAAAACGGCTTTCCGAGTCACGCAGGCGTTCGCTGGTCTCGCGGTTCAGTACCAGGCTCATCATGACGACCATCACCACGTAGCCGAACGGCGCGAGCTGGGGCATCTCCAGTGCGCCGCCCCGGGCCAGGACGCCCTGCAAGGTGAACAGGACGAAGACCCCGATCCCGCCCAGCAGGAGCAGGGTGGTGGTCTGGCGATAGCGCCGGTAGTGCCGGATTAGTGTGGTGAGGGCGAAGCCCAGGACCAGAAAGACCGCGAGCACGCCAAAGCTGAACCAGGGGCTGATGGTGCCCACTGCGAGAGCCACGGTTTCGCCCCAAGGGAGTTCCAGGGGGCGGAGTTCGTCAATCACCTGGTACTGCATGCTGTAGGGCTGCAGGGTGTTGACCACCCAGGTGATGACCAGCAGTACCAGAAGACCGGAGATCAGCCAGCGGGCGGGGGTGCGCGTATGGGCCGCGACGAAGGCGGCGAACAGCACGTAGAACGGTCCCAGCAGATAGACGTTCAGGGTGAGTGCGCGGGTATAGGCCTCGACGGTGCCGGCCTGGTAGGTCTGGGCCGATCCGACGGCAAGCACCGCCATCAGGGCGCACATCGCGGCGAACAACCGGTGCTCGGTGCTCCGGGCGCTTTGCCGGCTGTGCAGCAGGTGGCTAAGCGTGGCGTAGATCGCCAGCCCCGCCGCAAGGTAGAGCGATGGCGCAAGAATCCCGTTCATCGGTTCCCTGCGCTTGCATCCCAGTGCCGTGCCATCCCTTGCCCCCCTGCGGTAAAGCGATGCGGGTCGGTCCCCGCGCTCGGTCCCTGCCGCTACAGTACAAAAGACCACGCGCGCGCGTCCCGGTTCGCGTGAGGGTCACCGCGGGGGTGGCTAACGGTCGGTCACAGATACGGCGTGAGCAGGCGCGCGGCCCCGTCGCGCAGTTGGGTCGCGAGCGGCCGGGCACGGACCTCCTCGAGCGTCAGGGGGTGCGACTGTGCGCGCAGCGCGTCGGTCCAGCTGGCCAGTTCCTGGCCCAGTCCGGCATCCAGGCATTCCAGGTTGAACTCGAAGTTCAGGCGCAGGCTGCGCGGGTCCCAGTTGGCGGAGCCAACCAGGGCCCACTCGCGGTCTACCAGCATCAGCTTGGCGTGGTTGAACGGTGGTGGTGTGAGCCACAGCCGGCAGCCGCGCTCCAGCAGTTCGGCCTGCTGCGGACGGCTGGCCCATGCCACCAGGCGCAGGTTGCTCCGGGCGGGGATCAGGATGTCGACCTGCACCCCGCGCAGGGCCGCGGCCTTCAGCGCCCCGGTGAGCGCCACGTCGGGCAGGAAGTACGGGGTCACGATGGTGACCTGTTCGCGGGCTTCGGCCAGCGCCGACTGCAGGGTGAAGTTCAGGACCTCGAAGTCCTCGTCCGGGCCGTCCGGCAGGCCGCGGCAGGCGCGGGCGCCGGCGGGGTCTACGGATTGCGGAAGCCAGAGCGGACCCTCCAGGCGTTCGCCGGTGGCGAATTGCCAGTCTTCCGCGAAGACCCGCTGCAACTGGGTGCAGGCCGGACCCCGCAGCTCGAAGTGGAGGTCGTGTATGGGGTGCGGACCGGGGTTGGTGTGGCTGTGGCCGCGGCGGATGTTCATGCCGCCGGTGAAGGCGCGGGCGCCGTCGATCACCAGCATCTTGCGGTGATTGCGCAGGTTGAAGGCGGCCAGGCTGCTCGGCAGGTGTACCGGCATGAAGGCGGCGGCAGGCAGGCCCACCCGGCGCAGCTGGCGCAGGGTGTTGCGACGGCTGTAGCGGGCGCCGATGGCATCGATCAGGATGCGCACCTGCACGCCCCGGTCCTGTGCCTGCTGCAGGTGGGCGACGAAGCGCTCGCCTACCTGGTCATAGTCGAAGATGTACGTGGCCAGGCTGATGCTGTGACGGGACGCGTCGATCGCGGCCAGCATCTGCGCGTAGGCGCGATCGCCGTCGAACAGCGGTTCGATCGCGTTGCCACCGACCAGGCGGAACGGGCTCAGGCGGTCCCCGGAACGCAGCAGGCGCTGCCAGCGTTCCGGTGGCTCGGCCCGGCTGGTCCCGTCGGTGCTGGGGTCGGCGATCAGATAGCCCTCGCGCAGGGCGTGGGCCCGCCGGCGAATACGATTGACGCCGAACAGCCAGTAGAGCAGCGAGCCGGCCAGGGGCAGCAGCACGATCAGCCCGACCCAGGCGATGACGGTCCCGGTATCGCGGCGTTGCAGCAGCGCGTGCACGACGCTCATCACCGCCAGGGCGAAGACGGCGATGGCGACGATACTGGCGGTCCAGCCTGTATCCGGCACGGACGGACTCCTTGTCGATGATGCGTTTTCCGACTGCACCCGTGGAACGCCGGGCGCGTGCCCGCTACAGTACGCGGGCCCGACCCGGCGTAAAACCCCGGCCCATCCACGTCCGCGAGACTGTCGATGACCGATATCGAGACCCCCAGCCTGTTCGCCAACAGCGGCGAGCAGCTGCCGCTGAAGGACTTCACCGAGAAGGCGTACCTGGACTACTCCATGTACGTGATCCTGGACCGTGCTCTGCCGCATATCGGCGACGGCCTGAAGCCCGTACAGCGGCGGATCATCTACGCGATGAGCGAGCTGGGGCTCTCCGCCACCGCCAAGTACAAGAAGTCCGCGCGCACCGTGGGCGACGTGCTCGGCAAGTTCCATCCGCACGGGGACTCGGCGTGCTACGAGGCGATGGTGCTGATGGCGCAGCCGTTCTCCTATCGCTATCCGTTCGTCGACGGGCAGGGCAACTGGGGTTCGCCGGATGATCCCAAGTCCTTTGCGGCGATGCGCTACACCGAGTCGCGCTTGTCGCGTTATGCGCAGCTGCTGCTTTCCGAACTGGGTCAGGGCACGGTGGACTGGGTGCCCAACTTCGACGGTGCGCTGGACGAGCCGAAGATGCTCCCGGCGCGGCTGCCGAATGTGCTGCTCAATGGTGGTTCCGGGATCGCGGTGGGTATGGCGACGGACATCCCGCCGCACAACCTGCGCGAGGTGGCCGCTGCCTGCGTGCACCTGCTGGAGCACCCGAAGGCAACGGTCGAGGAGTTGTGCGCGATCCTCCCGGCGCCGGATTTCCCCACCGAGGCCGAGATCATCTCCCCGCCGGCCGAGTTGCGAAAGGTCTACGAGACCGGCCAGGGCTCGATCCGGGCCCGGGCGCGCTACGAGCGCGAGGGCGACGACATCGTGGTGACCGCGCTGCCGCACCAGGTCTCCGGCGCCAAGCTGCTGGAGCAGATCGCCGCCCAGATCCGCGCGAAGAAGTTGCCGATGGTCGAGGACCTGCGTGACGAGTCCGACCACGAGCATCCGACGCGCCTGGTGATTACCCCGCGCTCGAACCGGGTGGACGTCGAGGGCCTGATGGCGCATCTGTTCGCGACCACGGATCTCGAGAAGACCTACCGCGTGAACATGAACGTGATCGGCCTCGATGGCCGGCCGCGGGTGCGCGACCTGGCAGGGCTGCTCGGCGAGTGGCTGCAGTTCCGGATCGAGACGGTGCGCCGGCGCCTGCAATGGCGGCTGGAGAAGGTGCAGGCGCGGCTGCACGTGCTGGAAGGCCTGCTGATCGCCTATCTCAATATCGACGAGGTGATCGCGATCATCCGCGAACACGACCGGCCAAAGCCGGAATTGATGAGCCGGTTTGGCCTGAGCGATATCCAGGCCGAGGCGATCCTGGAGCTGAAACTGCGCCATCTGGCGAAGCTCGAGGAGATGAAGATCCGCGGCGAGCAGGACGAGCTCAGCCAGGAGCGCGACCAGCTGGAGAAGACGCTGGGCTCCGAGCGCCGCCTGCGCACCCTGGTCCGCCGCGAGATCGAGCAGGACGCGAAGGAGTATGGCGACGAGCGGCGCTCGCCGCTGGTCGAACGCGCGGCCGCGCAGGCGCTGGATGAATCGGCACTGGTGCCGACCGAGCCACTGACCATCGTGCTCTCGGAGAAGGGCTGGGCGCGGGCGGCCAAGGGCCACGATGTCGATCCCCGCGGGCTCAACTACAAGGCCGGGGATGCCTTCCAGGCGGCAGTCATCGGGCGCAGCAACCAGCCGGTGGCGTTCATCGACTCTACCGGTCGCACCTACACCATTGCGGCCCACACGCTGCCGTCGGCGCGCGGCCAGGGCGAGCCGCTTTCCGGCCGGGTGAACCCGCCGGAGGGGGCGCGTTTTGTGGGCCTGGCCACCGGGGCGGAGGAGGACCGCTGGCTGCTGGGCTCGGATCACGGCTACGGCTTCATTGCCAAGCTGGGTGACCTGCTCGGCCGGCAGAAGGCAGGCAAGAACGTGCTGAGCGTACCGGCTGGCGCGGCCGTGCTGCAGCCGGCGCCGGTGCGCAACCCGCACGAGGATCACATCGCGGTGGTTACGACCCGCGGCTATCTGCTGGTGTTTCCGGCCGCGGGGCTGCCGGAACTGGCGCGCGGCAAAGGCAACAAGCTGATCGGCATCCCGTCCGCGGCGCTCAAGGATGGCTCCGAGCGGGTGCTCGGGGTGGCTGTGCTGGCGCCGCAGGACACCCTGGTCGTGCATGCGGGCAAGCGCTTCAAGGCACTGGCCCCGGCGGAATGGGCCGAGTACGTTGGCGAGCGCGCGCGTCGCGGGCGTCAGCTCCCGCGCGGTTATCAGAACGCGGACAGCCTGGAGGTGCGCCCGGCCTGAACCCGCGCGTACCTGTGTGGTCTGTGAACGCGGCGGTGCTTGAATTTGGCCGCTGCGCCCCGACTATCGGTTCATCCCGTCGAGTTTATTAATTGGAGTACAGGAAAGCTTCATGAAACGTATCGTGCTGTTTCTGGCGACCAACTTCGCCATCCTGATCGTCCTTAGCATTACTCTGCGCATCCTTGGGGTCGAGAGCATCCTCGACGACCAGGGGGTCAATCTCGACCTGACCGCGTTGCTGATCTTCGCCGCCGTGTTTGGCTTCGGTGGTTCGTTCATCTCGCTGGCCATCTCCAAGTGGATGGCGAAGAAGACGATGAAGGTCCACGTGATCGACAAGCCGCGCAACGCCACCGAGCAGTGGCTGCTGGAGACGGTCACCCGTCAGGCCCGCGAGGCCGGAATCGGGATGCCGGAGGTCGGTATCTACGACTCGCCGGACCCGAACGCCTTCGCCACCGGCATGAGCAAGAACAATGCCCTGGTCGCGGTCAGCACCGGGTTGATGCAGAACATGGGGCAGGGCGAGGTCGAGGCCGTGCTGGGGCACGAGGTGGGCCACGTGGCCAATGGCGACATGGTGACCCTGGCGCTGATCCAGGGGGTGGTCAATACCTTCGTGATCTTCCTGTCGCGCGTGATCGGTCACTTTGTCGATCGCGTGATCTTCAAGAACGAGTCCGGTCACGGGCCGGCATTCTGGATCACCGCCATCGTGGCCGAGATCGTCCTCGCCATCCTGGCCTCCATCATCGTGTTCTGGTTCTCGCGTCAGCGCGAGTTCCGCGCCGACGAGGCGGGGGCTCGTTTTGCCAGCCGCGAGAAGATGATCGGGGCGCTGGAGTCGCTGGCGCGCGCCTCCGGTCGCCCGGTGGACATGCCGGACCAGATGGCCGCCTTTGGCATTCGCGGTGGCATGGCCCAGGGGCTGAAGAAGCTGTTCATGAGCCACCCGCCGATCGAACAGCGCATCGCGGCGCTGCGCGCCAACGGCTGACCGCAACCCTTTATGTGTACCAGGAGAGGGCCGCCCTTCGGGGCGGCCTTTTTCGTTTGCAGTGCCGGGGCTGCGGCCGGTCGGATCAGTAGTAGCGACCGCGTCCGGGTTCGCTGCCGGGGGCGGCGATGACGTCGTCGCCGACGAAGGGGTTGCTACGACGCTCTTCGCCGAAGGTGGACTCGGGGCCATGGCCGGGGACAAAGCGGGTGTCGTCGCCCAGTGGCCAGAGCTTGCCGGTGATGGAGTCCAGCAGCTCACGCCCGTTGCCGCGCGGAAAATCGCTGCGGCCGATCGCGCCATGGAACAGGACGTCACCGACCAGGGCGAGTCGGCCCTCCGGATCGTGGAAGACCACGTGGCCCGGGGTGTGGCCGGGACAGTGCAGGACGTGGAGGGTGGCTTGCCCGAGCTCGATGGTGTCGCCATCGTCCAGCCACTGATCGGGCACCAGTGGCTGGACCTCGGAGAAGCCGAAGATCTGCGCCTGCGCCGGGAGTTGGTCCAGCCAGAAGGCATCGTCGCGGTGCGGGCCGATAATCGGCGCGCCGGTACGTTTGGCCAGTTCGGCGGCTGCGCCCACGTGGTCCAGGTGGCCATGGGTCAGCAGGATCTTTTCCAGGTGGACGCCCTGATCCCGCGCGATCCGTTCCAGGGCCGCGGCATCCGCGCCGGGATCGACCCAGGCCGCGGCCCCGGTGACGTCGCACCAGATCAGGGTGGCGTTCTGGGCAAGCGGGGTGACGGGGTGGCTCAGATGGCGAAGCATGGCAGTGGATCCGTGAACAATTTCGAATTTTGAAGGCTGGAGGCGCTGGATTGCACGCAGCGGGGAATAGAACTGGCGAGCGGGCGTCTTACGGGGTGTGCAGGTCTTCAAGGGTACGTGATATGACGATGCGGTGAATTTGCGAACCCCCTGCGCATTCACCGGTTGACAAGAATATCGTCATATTAGAAGATTTGCATACGCTAATCGCTGTCCCCCCTGTCAGCGGTTGGTGGACTCCTCCATCCTCCTTTGGTGGTTTTCTTGGCGCGGGCTTCGACCCGCGCTTTTTTTTGCCCGCAATTCGCGTCATGCCGGCCCGCGTGTCTACCATGGTGGCCTTCGACGACGCTGCGAATTGCCCTTTATGACCCGACGCCTGAACAGTCTGCGCACCGCGGTGTTGTCGTTCGTGCTGCTGCCCCTGTTGCTGCTGATGGCCGCGGTGGTCGCGCTGGGTCTGCACGAATTCCAGACCCAGATGGAAAACCGGATGCAGGAGGACATCGAGCTGGTGGCGCGCTCCATCCGCCTGCCTGTGGCCGGTGCGATGCTGCAGGACGACGCGGCCGGTGTGCAGCAGTCACTGGACTCCCTGTTCCAGATCGAGGAGGTGTTCGGGGTCTATGTCTACGATGCCGACGGCCGGATGGTGGCGGCCAGTGGCCCGCCCAGTCCGACCCTGCAGCGCCGTGGCGAGGCGCAGGTCATCAGCGAAACCGGGAGTCTTGGGGCTTTCGGCGAACATCAGGGGCGCGAGACCTTTTCGTTCTTTCTTCCGTTGTCCGATCCGGCCGGTCGCATCGTGGGGCTGTTGCAGGTGACGCGCGACGTCACACCGTTCCGGGCCTTCGTCGCGCAGCTCCAGTGGCAGGGTGGGTTGCTGATGCTGGGGATTAGCGGGCTGTTTCTGCTGGTGGTGCTGTTCGGGTACCACCGGGCGGTGGGGCGGCATGTGTCTCGGTTGATGGCCGCGATGCGCGCGATTGGCGAGGGTCAGCGTGGATTGCGGGCGCCGGAACAGGGGCCGGCGGAGCTGCGCGGCCTGGCAGTCTCGATGAACCGCATGATGGAGCGTCGCGAGGCCTCGGAGGCCGAACTGGAGGCGCAACGCCTTGAGCAGGGACGGCTGGAGGAGAAGCTGCGGCACTCGGAGAAGCTGGCGGCGATCGGCCAGCTGGCGGCCGGCGTGGCACACGAACTGGGGACGCCGCTCGGGATTATCGCCGGTCGCGTGCAGCGCGCCATCCGGCACCTGCCGGAGGCGGATCCGGCGCGCACCGAGATGGAGGCGCTGAAGGCCGAGCTGGAGCGGGTGGAGACCATCGTGCGCCAGCTGCTGGACTTTGCCCGGCGCAATCCGTTGCAGGAACGCTCGCTGGATCTCGCGCAGCTGGTTGGAGATCTGGTCGAGCGTGTGCGCGAGCGGCATGCCTCCGGCGGGGTGGAATTCCGGCTCGAAGGCCCCGGGTTGACCATCGCCGCGGACCGCCTGCGCTTGGGCCAGGCCCTGGAGAATCTGCTGGAGAATGCCGCGCAGGTCGCCGCCCGCGAGGTCCGGGTCCGCTGGTATGCCTCGTCCGACCGGGTCGAGCTGGTGGTGGCGGACGACGGCCCCACGGCCGGGCGAGGGATAGACGATGAGCAGGCCGAACGCCTGTTCGAGCCCTTCTTTACCACCAAGCCCACCGGCGAGGGGACCGGGCTCGGGCTGGCGGTGGCGCAGGTGGCGCTGGAGGACCACGGGGGTACGGTGATGCTGGATCGCAGTGTCGCGGGGGAGACCCGATTTGTCGTGCATCTGCCGGTGGCCGCTGGCGCCCAGGAGGATTCGCTTCGATGAGCAGCAAGGCACAAGTCCCCGCAACGCCCCCGGAGTCGGTCCTGGTCGTGGAGGACGATCGCGGGCATCGCGAGCTGCTGACCGAGGAACTGACCGAGGCCGGCTACGCGGTTACGGCGGTTGCCAGTGCCGAGGATGCCGCGCGGGTGCTTGCGCAGCAGGCCTTCAGTCTGGTGGTGAGCGACCTGCGCCTGCCCGGCGCGGATGGCTTCCAGGTGCTCCAGGAGGCCCGCACCCGGGTGCCGGCACCCGGGTTCATCATGCTCACGGGCTTCGGGACAATCGACCAGGCGGTGGCCGCGCTGAAGGCGGGGGCGGATGACTTCCTGACCAAGCCGGTGGATCTGGATCACCTGCGTCTGGCCGCCGACCGGGTGACCGAGGCGCGGCGTTTGAAGGACGAGGTGCGTCGCTATCGTGAGGTCCTTGCGCAGGCCGATGGCTTTCACGGCATGCAGGGCCGCAGTCCGGCCATGCTGCAGTTGTTCGACCTGATTCGGCGGATCGCGGCCGCCGACGGCAGTGTCCTGATCACCGGCGAGTCCGGTACCGGCAAGGAACTGGTGGCGCGCGCGCTCCATGCGGAAAGCGAGCGGGCCCGTGGTCCGTTCGTGGCGATTAACTGCGCGGGCATCCCCGAGGCCCTGCTGGAGTCGGAGTTGCTGGGGCACGTGGCGGGTGCGTTCAGCGGGGCCAAGGGGGCTCGGCGCGGCCTGTTTACCGAGGCCGACGGCGGCACCCTGTTCCTGGACGAGATTGCCGAGATGCCGGTGGCCATGCAGAGCAAGCTGTTGCGTCTTCTGCAGGATGGTCGCGTGCGTCCGGTGGGCGCCAACGAGGAGATCGCGACCGATGTGCGTATCGTGGCGGCCACACATCAGGATCTGCAGACGCATATTGCCGACGGTCGTTTCCGTGAGGATCTCTACTATCGCCTGGAGACCTTTCGTATCGAGATCCCGCCGCTGCGCGAGCGTGGCGATGACATCGAACGCCTGGCCCTGCAGTTCCTGCGTCAGCAGGCCCTGGCCCGCGACCTGCCCGAGCGTCGCCTGAGCCCGGAGGCCCTGCGCGCGCTGGTGCGGTATCCGTTCCCGGGGAACGTCCGCGAACTCGCGAGTCTGATGGAGCGTGCCGCCACTCTGGCGGCCGGCGAGGTCATCGAGACCCGTGATCTGCCGGAGCGCGTATTCGAGGCGCCCGCCGAGGATCCCGGCGGAACGACGGGCGACCGGGCGGAGGGGGCGACGCCGGTACCGGGGATGGGCGACGACGGCCAGTGGCCGACCCTGGAGGAGCGCGAGCGCGACTACATTCGTCGGGTGCTGGAGCATGTGGACGGCAACAAGCAACGCGCTGCGCGGATCCTCGGCATCGGCCGCAAGACGCTGTACCGCAAACTCGGGGAATCCGACCCATCGTGACATCCTGACCCGGGTCGACCTGACCCATGTGTCATTCTGACCCGGTTTACCGTTGGGGCGTTCCCCGGCCCTTTCGGGATGATGAGAGCATAAGTCGCTGTTTCAAAGTGTTTTGTTTGTCTTTTTCCAATCTTGGCACGATGCCTGCTCCTCCTGGGACAGCAATCGAGGAATCGGAACCGCAGTGATGGACCATTCCTCCTCACACGGTTGCAACGAAATCGGGCGGGCGGACGATCGACCTTGAGTCGTCGCCGGCTTCGCCCCGAGATCCGAACGATCCAAAGGAAAAGGAGCAACATGATGAATATGCGCAAGACGATGCTCGCGATGGCCCTGACCTCCCTGTTTGCCGTGGGTGGAGCCGCCTCTGCCCAGTACGGCGGTGCCGAAGGTGGTGCCGGTGGGGGCGACATGGGCGGTGCCCAGGGCGGCCAGCCGCCGGCCCAGGAAGGCGGTGCCGGTGGCGGTGCTCAGGGCGGCCAGCCGCCTCAGGGTGGTGCCCAGGGTGGCGCGGCCCAGGGCGGTGCCCCGATGCAGGAAGCCCCCGAGGTGGATCTGAGCGAAGAAGACATCGACACTTTCGTAACCGCCTTCGTTGCGGTGCAGGAAGTGCGCGAAGACTTCGCCGACCGCCTGCAGAGTGCCGAGGACGAAACCGAGGCCCAGTCCATGCAGCAGGAAGCACAGGACGAAATGGTCAACGCGGTTGAAGACTCGGGCATGAGCGTCGAGGAATACAACGAAGTGGCCATGGCCCTGCAGAACGACCCCGAGTTGATGCAGGAAGTCCAGGAGCGCGCTGAAGCCCAGCTGTAACGGGCAGCGCAAAACCGCCCCGGGCATTGCGCCCGGGGGGTTGCAGGGGCCGGCCTTCGGGTCGGCCCCTTGTTTGTGTCCGGGGCATGCACGCGAATGTTCGGCACATTGATCCGTGATTCCCCCGAGGGCGGACGCCTTCGCGTCTCGGGAATTGTCCCTGTAGCTTGAATTGGGCAGAGGGAAGCGTTATTCTTGCGCGCTTTCTGAATCGCCCCGACCTCGGAGCATCGAACATCATGAGTACCATTAGCGCCAAGCCGGCCGAAGTCGAACGCGACTGGTTTCTCGTCGACGCCGACGGCAAGACCCTCGGTCGACTCGCCACGGAAATCGCACATCGCCTGCGCGGGAAGCACAAGCCCGTGTACACGCCGCATGTCGATACCGGCGACTACATCGTCGTGATCAACGCGGAGAAGATCCGCGTCTCCGGCAACAAGGCCATGGACAAGAAGTACTTCCACCATTCCGGTTACCCGGGTGGCATCAAGGAAGCCAACTTCACCCAGATGATCGAGCGTCATCCGGAGAAGGTGCTGGAGCTTGCCGTCAAGGGCATGCTGCCGCGCAACCCGCTTGGCCGGGCCATGTTCAAGAAGCTCAAGGTCTACGCCGGTACCGAACACCGGCACACGGCCCAGCAGCCGCAGCCGCTCGAAGTCTGAGCCGCCAGAATCAGCAAGGGAATCGATCCGAATGGCTATCAATCAGTATTACGGCACCGGCCGCCGCAAGACCGCCTCGGCGCGCGTCTTCCTGCGTCCCGGCACGGGCAACATCACGGTTAACGAGAAGCCGCTGGACGACTTCTTCGGCCGCAAGACCTCGCGCATGGTGGTACGCCAGCCGCTGGAGGCGACCGAGTCGACCGGCAACTTCGACGTGATCGCGACCGTTGAAGGCGGTGGCGGCAACGGCCAGGCCGGCGCGATCCGTCTGGGCATTGCCCGCGCCCTGGTGCAGTACAACGAAGACATGCGCCCGTCGCTGCGTCGTGGTGGTCACCTGACCCGCGATGCCCGCGAGGTGGAGCGCAAGAAGATCGGCCTGCGCAAGGCCCGTCGTGCAACCCAGTACTCGAAGCGCTAAAATTCGCGTCGAGTTTCGGGCTGCACCCGACCCGGTTTACTGGGGGATCGTCTAGCGGTAGGACTGCGGACTCTGACTCCGCCAACCCAGGTTCGAATCCTGGTCCCCCAGCCATTCATGGAAGAAGGCCCCCTTGTGGGGCCTTTTTTCATGAATGGCTGGAAGATTTCAGGATGAGAACCTGCAAGGTTCGACGGTGAGGCGTAGCCGACCCGAACAGCGCCGTATGCGGCGCTGGCCCGAAGGGCGAGGCGCATAGCGCCGAGTAATCCTGGTCCCCCAGCCATTCATGGAAGAAGGCCCCCTCGTGGGGCCCTTTTCTATGTTTGTTTGAGCGTGTCCAGGGTTCGAACCTGGAAGGTTCGGCGAAGCGCAGCGAAGCACTGCGCGCGCGCAGCCGCCGAATCATCCTGGTCCTCCAGCCATGGCAACGATTCGGGCCAGAACGTTTCGGCACCGCCCCGCTGATTTGTGGACGCCGACCCTGCTTCCGGTCTCCCTGCCTTTAAATGGCCAGCCACCGCCGACCTTGGCGACCGGTCCCCGGTAGCCACAAGCGCCCGGACCCCGGCATCCCGTCAACCCCGCTCCCGACTCCGCTACAATCCCTCGGCAGTGATCGGGAAATGCAGGGAATTCTCCCGCCCTTTTTCCGTCCAATTCCGCAGAACCCGGCCGCACTGGGTCGGATCGATCAAAATGCCAGAGAAGAGAGGATTGACCATGTCGGTACCCGAGAATCCCTACGAGCCGGTCAGCGTGGATGTGACAGCCCACGAGGTCGAAGGTCTGGACACCTGGTACATGATCGGGATCTCCGGTATTCCGGATCCCGACAACGAGGGGCATACCTCGAATGCGGGGTTCGTCGTGACCGACGAGGGCGTGGTGGTATATGACGCCCTGGGGACGCCGCCACTTGGCTTCGAGATGATTCGCCGGATCCGCGAGGTGACCGACCAGCCGATCAAGTACGTGATTGCTGGTCATTATCACGCGGATCACATCTATGGCCTGCAGGCGTTCGCGGACCACACCGATGCCAAGATCATCGGGCAGGCGCGCGCGAGAGACTATCTGGGAGGCGCCGGTGCGGTGGCGCGGCTCGAGCAGCGCCGGGGCGTGCTGGCCCCATGGGTGGACGAGGACACCCAGATCATTCCGCCGGACGAATTCTTCGAGGACGAGTACACCATCCGTCTCGGCGGGAAGACCTTCCGGTGCGTGCACGCGGGGCCCGCACACTCGCCGGACGACATCATCATGGTGGTGGAGGAGACCGGCGTGGTGTTCGCCGGCGACATCGTGTTCGATGGCCGGATCCCGTTTCTGGGCGACGATGCGCTGGATTCGGAGAACTGGGTCAAGCGCCTGGAAGAGTTGATGGAGATGGACCTGAAGTTCCTGATTCCGGGGCATGGCGAGGCGACCGATCAGGCGGCCCGGGCGGTCAGGTTCACCCGCGACTACCTGGTTAAGCTGCGCGAGCACATGGCCGTGGCGGTCGAGAACATGGATTCCTTCGACGAGGCCTACTCCGCGATGGACTGGAGTGACTACGAAGACCTGCCGGCCTTCGAACAGACCAACCGCAGCAACGCCAACGCGGTCTATCTGGAGATGGAAGAGAAGCTCTTTTGAGCTCGGCCGCAGGGGAAGCCCGGTCGGTGCGTGCGTTGCGGGTCCTTGATGTATCCCTGAATCCCACAAGCGAAAGGAATGATCGCCAATGACGCTGAATATTGAACCGGGCCTGCTCATGGCCATCCTGTCCCTGGTGGCGGGCATCCTGATCCTGATCCGGCCCCGCCTGCTGAACTACATCGTCGCGATCTATCTGATTGTTATCGGGGTGCTGGGCCTGCTGGCGTATTTCTAGGGAGATGCTCAAGGGGCCCCAGCGCGGATGTGTGAATCGATCAGCGCCGCCCTGGCGACGTAAAGGTCCCCGTCACCGATAGTTTGGTGCCCAAAAGCATGGACCAACAGTGCGACTTCGTGCGCAGGGCGTGCGGACCCGTTACTCTTTGGCCACATTCTGATCGGGGGGCTACGCCTCAATGACCGCCGAACGCGTCCGAGAAATACCCTATAACTACACCTCATTCTCCGACCGCGAAATCGTTATCCGTTTCCTGGGTTCCGATACCTGGGACCTCCTCAATGAGTTGCGTGGGGAGCGTCGGACGGGTGTGTCTGCGCGCATGCTGTTCGAGGTTCTGGGCGACATGTGGGTGGTCACCCGAAACCCGTACATCCAGGATGATCTGCTGGAGGACAAGAAGCGCCGCAAGGCGCTGATTGATGCCATGCAGCATCGTCTGGGCCAGATCACGGCCCGGGCCGACGGCAACGAGAAGGCGCTCAAGCTGGGCCAGCGCGCGCAGGCGGCAGTGTCTGCCTTTGCGCAGGAGTTCACCGATACCGCCGCGCTGCGCGATCAGGTGCGCAAGCGCATGAAGGCCCTGACGCACAAGGACAACATCCAGTTCGGCGGCCTGGCGCGGGTCTCCCACGTGACCGATGCGACCGACTGGCGTGTGGAGCTCCCGTTCGTGGTGCTCACCCCGGATTCCGAGGAAGAGATGGGCCCGCTGGTCGCGGCCTGCATCGAGCTCGGCCTGACGGTGATCCCGCGTGGCGGTGGCACCGGCTACACCGGTAGTGCCGTCCCGCTGTCCAAGCGCTCGGCGGTCATCAACACCGAGAAGCTGGAAGGCCTGGGCGAGGTCGAGCGCCGACCCCTGCCGGGCGTGGAGCGTGACGTCCCGGTGGTGCGCGTGGAGGCCGGTGTGGTCACCAAGCGCGTCTCCGAGCTGGCCGATCGCAACGGTCTAGTGTTCGCGGTGGATCCGACCTCGCAGGACGCCTCCACCATCGGCGGCAACGTCGCGATGAACGCTGGCGGCAAGAAGGCCGTGCTGTGGGGTACCGCGCTGGACAACCTGGCCGCCTGGACCATGGTGACCCCCGAGGCGGAGTGGATGTATGTCGAGCGCCTCAACCACAACCTCGGCAAGATCCACGACGCCGAGATCGTGCGCTTCCGTGTGAGCCGCTATCAGCCGGACGGCAAGACCCCGAAGGGCGAGCCCGAGATCCTGGAGATGCCGGGACAGAGCTTCCGCAAGCTGGGGCTGGGCAAGGACGTGACCGACAAGACCCTGATGGGCGTGCCGGGTATCCAGAAGGAAGGCTGCGACGGTCTGATTACGTCGGCCGAGTTCATCCTGCACCGGATGCCGGACAACATCCGCACCGTGTGCCTGGAGTTCTACGGGACCGATCTGCACCAGGCCGTGCCGGCGATCGTCGAGATCAAGGATGCGGTGGACGCCGAGGACGAAGTCCTGCTGGCGGGTCTGGAGCATCTCGACGAGCGCTACGTGCGCGCGGTGAAGTACACCCCGAAGGGCGCCCGTGGTGACCTGCCGAAGATGGTCCTGGTCGCCGACATTGTCTCCGACAACGAGGATGCCCTGGGCAAGCTGGCGGCCAGGATGGTGCGCGCGGCGAACGCCCGCAATGGCGAGGGTTTCGTTGCGGTCAGCCCCGAGGCGCGCAAGCGCTTCTGGGCGGATCGCGCCCGCACCGCGGCGATTGCTCACCACACCAACGCGTTCAAGATCAACGAGGACGTGGTGATCCCGCTGGAGCGCCTGGCGGAGTACACCGAGGGGATCGAGACCCTGAACGTGCGCGAGTCGCTGACGAACAAGCTCCGGATGGTCGACGAGATGCAGGAGTGCATGCGCGGTGACCATCCGGAGCTGCGCGAGTTGCTGGACGACACCGGTGGCGAGGGCCAGCAGTGGTTCGAGGCCAAGCGCGAGCGTGCGGTGGAGGTCCTGGAGACGGTGAAGAAGCGCTGGGAGGCAATCTCGGACAACTTCTTCACCCAGGCCTCGGAATGTGACGAGCTGCTGGACGAGCCCGCTCGTGCGGATTTGCGCGACCATGACAAGCTCATCAATGTGCTGCTGCGGCGCAGCCTGCGCATCTCCTACCGCGCCGAGGTCGAGCGCCCGCTGTTCGAGATCTTTGGCGGGCACCAGCTGGAGCCGGTGCGCAAGCGGCTGACCGCGATCCACGACCGGGTACTGACCAGCCGCCTGTTTATCGCCCTGCACATGCACGCGGGCGATGGCAACGTGCACACCAACATCCCGGTCAATTCCAATGACTACCAGATGATGCACCAGGCCGAGCGCCTGGTGGATGAAGTGATGCGCCTGGCACGCGAGCTCAATGGGGTGATCTCCGGCGAGCACGGGATCGGGCTGACCAAGATGCAGTATCTGGAGCCCGAACGCATCGAGTCGTTCGCGAAGTACAAGAAGGACGTCGACCCGAATGGCGTGTTCAACGCCGGCAAGCTGCTGGTGGGCTCCGGGTTGTCCAATGCCTATACGCCGTCGCTGCGCCTGGTCAAGCAGGAGGCGTTGATCCTTGAACAAAGCGAGCTGGGCGATCTCAACGACGAGATCAAGGACTGCCTGCGTTGCGGCAAGTGCAAGCCGGTGTGCAACACGCACGTCCCGCGCGCCAATCTGCTGTACTCGCCGCGCAACAAGATCCTGGCGACCGGGTTGATCGTCGAGGCGTTCCTCTACGAGGAGCAGACCCGGCGCGGGCTGTCGCTGAATCACTTCGAGGAGATGAACGACGTCGCGGATCACTGCACGATCTGCCACAAGTGCCTGAATCCGTGCCCGGTCGACATCGACTTTGGCGACGTGACCATGCACATGCGTTCGATCCTGAACAAGAAGGGCAAGCGCAAGGCGACGCCGGCGACGATGATGTCCATGGCCTTCCTCAACGCGAAGGACCCGGCCACCATCAAGGGTATCCGCAAGGGTGCGATCCAGATGGGCTATGCCGCCCAGCGCCTGGGGCATTTCGCATTCAAGAAGTTGAACCTGACCGGGGAGGGCAAGACCCCGCGCTCGACCACCGGCAAGGCACCGATGCACGAGCAGGTCGTGCACTTCGTGAAAAAGCCGATGCCCGCCGGGTTGCCGAGCCAGACCACCCGCCAGATGCTGGGGCTGGAGGATTCGCGCTACGTGCCGATCCTGCGCGACCCGGTGAAGACCGATCTGGATTCGGATGCGGTGTTCTACTTTCCCGGGTGCGGTTCCGAGCGCCTGTTCAGCCAGGTGGGCCTGGCTACGCTCGCCATGCTCTACGACGTCGGCGCGCAGACCGTGCTGCCGCCGGGCTACCTGTGCTGCGGGTATCCGCAGAATGCCGGTGGCGATTTCGAGAAGGGCCAGCAGATCAGTACCGAGAACCGGGTACTGTTCCATCGCCTCGCGACCACGCTCAACTACCTCGACATCAAGACCGTCGTGGTGTCCTGTGGCACCTGCATGGATCAGCTCCTGAAATACGAGTTCGAGCGGATCTTCCCGGGTTGCCGGTTGCTGGACATCCACGAGTACCTGATGGAGAAGGGCGTCCATCTCGAGGGGCTCGAGGGCGTGCAGTACATGTACCACGATCCCTGCCATTCGCCGATGAAGTCGCACAAGCCGACCGACGTCGCGGCCAAGCTGCTGGGTCAGGAGGTCCTGCAGTCCGACCGTTGCTGTGGCGAGGCCGGGACCTTTGCGATCAGCCGTCCGGATATCGCCACCCAGGTGCGCTTCCGCAAGCAGGAAGAGCTGCACAAGGGCATCAAGGAGCTGACCGGAGAGGAGAAGGCGAAGGACGGCAACGTGAAGATGCTGACCTCCTGCCCGGCTTGCCAGCAGGGCCTGGAGCGCTATCGCGAGGATACCGGGATGGATACCGACTACATCGTGGTGGAGATGGCCAACCGTCTGATGGGCGATGGCTGGCAGAAGGCCTTCATCGAACGGGCCCGCGAGGGTGGGATCGAGAAGGTCCTGCTGTAGGGCTTGGAGCCGGCACAAGCGGGTGCTGCACATGGCCCGCCCGGGTTGGCTACAATCGGGGGCACCGGGCGGTCGCGACGGAATAAAGGATCGTCACGTCGCGTCGCCCCATCGGGCGTACGCAATGCCCGTCAAGGCCGCGGCAGTGTATGCGGCATGTCCACCCGTCCATGCAAGGGAGTTCGCATGACCTTTCGCTCTTTGAGTCCCCGTCTCGCCGTCATGGCCCTTTGTTTCGGGCTGGCGGCGGCCCCCGTCGTGGCCAGTGCCCAGGCCTTTGTCGAATTCCCCGGCCGCAGTCTTTACGAGCGATTCGGCGTGGATGCCGTGGACCTGTTCGATCTGCGGGGCCAGTTGTCGCGCTCCACGGTGATCGATGTCCGCCCGCGTCTGGAATACGACATCCTGCACATCGAGGGGGCCCATCATGTACCGCTGGGCGCCCCGGATTTTGAGGATCAGGTACGGGCCCTGGAAGAGCAGCATGGCGGGCCCCTGGTGTTCTACTGCAACGGGCGCGAGAGCTACATGTCCTATCGCGCTGCCGCGCGGGCCAACGCGGCCGGGCTCGGCCCGACCCAGGCCTATGACGCCGGTGTCGCGGACTGGGCAGACCGCTACCCGGGGCTGGCCATGCTCCGCGGCGAGCCGATCGAGGACCCCGAGACCCAACTCATCACGGACGAGGCCTTCGAGGCGCGGTTGCTGGATGCCGACACCTTCGCCCGTCGTGTTCGCAACGACGACAATGCGGTGGTGCTGGACGTGCGCGGCAACGAGGAGCGTGACGAGATCTCGCTGTTTGCCGGGCGCGAGATGTCGGCCCCGTTGGAGAACATCGATACGCTTAACCGCATCCTCGGCCAGGCCAACAGGGATGGTGATGCGCTGTTGATCTTCGACCAGAACGGTCAGCAGGTGCGCTGGTTGCAGTATCACCTGGAGGGACGCGGCATCGAGAACTACCACTTCCTGGAAGGCGGCCTGCAGCAGTTCTACGACGAGGTGATGACGCGCTGATTGTCCGTCTCACCGCTTGCCCACGTTAAAAAGGCCGGGATCGTATGATCCCGGCCTTTTTTTGGAGCGGTATCAGCGACGAAACAGCGCCAGGAGGATCGTGATCCCCACGCTGACGATGATCATCGTGGTGAGCGGGAAGTAGAAGCGGGCGTTCTCGCGTTCGATCACGATGTCACCCGGGAGCCGGCCCCAGGGGATTTTTCCGAGCCACGGCCACAGCAGACCGATCAGGACGATCAGCCCGCCGATGATGATCAGCCATTTGCCCGTCGCGGTCACCGTGGCGGACTCGACCCGCTTAACCGGCGGTCATCTCCTCGACGCCCGAGGCGGAGCCCACCAGCATGATATCCGCCGAACGGCGGGCGAACAGTCCGTTGGTCACGACGCCGGCGATATGGTCCAGCTCGGATTCGAGTTCAACCGGGTTCATGATGCGCAGGTTGTGCACGTCGAGGATCACGTTGCCGTTGTCGGTCTTGAAGCCCTCGCGCAGTTCCGGGTTGCCGCCCAGCTTCGACAGGGCGCGGGCCACGTGGCTGCGCGCCATCGGGATGACCTCGACCGGAAGCGGGAAGGCGCCGAGATAGTCGACGACCTTGGTCTCGTCGACCACGCAGACGAAGGTCTTCGACGCCGCCGCGACGATCTTTTCGCGGGTCAGCGCGCCGCCGCCGCCCTTGGTCAGGTGCAGATGCCGGGTCGCCTCGTCGGCCCCGTCGACGTAGATCGGCAGCGGACCGGCGGAGTTCAGGTCCAGTACCTCGATACCGTGGCCGCGCAGGCGCTCGGCGCTGGCCTCGCTGGAGGCCACGGCGCCATCGATCTTGCCCTTGATGCCGGCCAGGGCGTCAATAAAGTAGTTCGCGGTGGAACCGGTGCCCACACCCACGATCCAGCCGCTCTCGATCCGTTCCAGCGCCGCCTCGGCGACCGCCTTTTTCATTTCGTCCTGATTCATCACCGTCTCCCGAATATTCTGTCCGTAACCCATTGAGGATACCGACTGCTCCGTCCCCGGGACAAGCGGAAGCGTTAAGGCCTCGCATGCTATCGTTTGGGGCATGAAATTCCCCTATCTCGAGAAGATCCTGACGGCGCGCGTCTACGATGTCGCGCGCGAGACGCCACTGGACCCGATGCCGAATCTGTCGGAGCGCCTTGGCTCCACGTTGTGGCTGAAGCGCGAAGATCTGCAGCCGGTGTTCTCGTTCAAGCTGCGTGGCGCCTACAACAAGATCGCCCAGCTGACCCCGGAACAGCGCGCAAAGGGCGTGGTGGCCGCCTCCGCCGGCAACCATGCGCAGGGCGTTGCGCTGGGGGCCAGTCACCTCGGCATCAAGGCCGTGATCGTAATGCCGGTGACCACGCCGTCGATCAAGATCGACGCGGTGCGCCGGTTCGGTGGCAAGGCTGTGCTGCACGGCGATTCCTTCGACGAGGCGGCCGCCCACGCCCGCGAACTGGAACAGAAACACGGCTACACCTTCATCCATCCGTTCGACGATCCCGACGTGATCGCCGGGCAGGGCACGGTGGCGATGGAGCTATTGCGCCAGCACCCGGGTCATCTGGACGCGGTGTTCGTGTGCATCGGGGGGGGCGGACTGGCGGCCGGCATGGCCGCCTACATCAAGCGCCTGCGTCCGGAGATCAAGGTCATCGGCGTGGAGCCGGACGATGCGCCCTCGATGTACAAGGCGCTGCAACAGAACCGCCGGGTCACCCTCAAGCAGGTCGGGATCTTTGCCGACGGTGCGGCTGTGCGTCAGGTCGGCAAGGAGACCTTCCGTCTGTGCCGCGACCTGATTGACGAGGTCCTCCTCGTGGACACCGACTCCATTTGCGCGGCCATCAAGGACATCTTCGATGACACCCGCGTGGTGGCCGAGCCGGCCGGGGCCCTCGCGGTGGCCGGGATGAAGCAGTACATCCAGCGCGAGGGCCTGCAGGGCGCGAACCTGGCGGCGGTGCTCAGCGGGGCCAATATCAACTTCGATCGCTTGCGCCACGTGGCCGAGCGCGCCGAGATCGGCGAGCATCGCGAGGCCCTGTTTGCGGTCACCATCCCCGAGCGTCCGGGTAGCTTTCGTCAGTTCTGTCAGGCCATCGGCAAGCGCGGGGTCACCGAATTCAACTACCGCTACGCGGATGATGAGAAGGCCCAGGTCTTTGCCGGTATCAAACTGGAGGGGGGCGACCCCGAGCGCCAGGAAATCCTGGCGGCCCTGGAGGAGGCGGGTTACGACGTTCTGGACATGACCGAGAACGAGGTGGCCAAGCTCCACCTCCGGCACATGGTCGGCGGCCACGGTGGCGAGGTCCGCAACGAACGGATCTACCGCTTCGAGTTCCCGGAGCGCCCCGGCGCGCTGCTGAATTTCCTGACGCACATGGGCCAGACCTGGAACATCAGCCTGTTCCACTATCGCAACCATGGTGCCGCCTATGGCCGCGTGCTGGTCGGCATGCAGATCCCCGCCGAGGATCGGGCGCGGTTCCGCGAGTTTCTGAAGGAGGTCGGGTATCCATGGCACGAGGAGACCGGGAATCCGGCCTACTCCCTCTTCCTGCGCTGACCGCGCGTTTCCTTAGGGGGTGGCATGTCCTAGGCGGGCCCTGGGCCGTCCTCCGGTGTTTACGTGCCTTCGTCCGGCCGCCTGCCAGGTGCTCTTTCGCGAGCGCACCGCGAGGTACTTTCTTGCTTGCCCAAGAAAGTACCCAAAGAAGGGCCCCAGGATTCCGCCCGGGAACCTCGCTCCGGACGCGCTGGGCCGGCGGCGCTGAACTCGCTACGCTGCGCTTCGCTCAGACATCCAGCGCCTTCTCCCGGCCCATCACGCCCTCCGCGAGGGGCTCCATACGGGAG